>NZ_MUYZ01000087.1:0-21761 GCF_003013775.1 Micromonospora sp. MH33 | reverse complement strand
TCGCCGTCCGTTACGAAGCCACCGTCACCATCGCCGCGATCAACCAATGGCTATGACCCTTACCAAACACGGCCTAGGCGTCGCACGGTCCGGGCCCGGTGGCCGTAGCGAGCGGCTGACGAGGGTTCGGGTCAGGCTGGGGCGAGGAGGCAGAACTCATTGCCTTCCGGGTCGGCGAGGACCGTCCAGTGGACATCGTGGTCCAGGTCGATGGCGGTGGCGCCGAGCGTCCGCAATCTGGCCGCCTCGGCCTCCAGGTCGTCACCTGGGTATGGGCGGACGTCGAGATGGACGCGGTTCCACACGGTCTTCGCGTCGGGTGTGCGGAGGAACTGCAGATATGGGCCGACGCCCTTGGCGGAGCGCAGTAGCGCGTTGTGGTCGGTCACCTTGTGCACGGTCCAGTCCATGGCCTCACCCCAGAAGCGGGCCATGGCTCGCGGATCCGCGCAGTCGACCACTACCGAGGCGATCGGTCCGGTGTCTCGGATCGGGTCGTGCCAGTCCAGCACGCAGAATTCGTTGCCCTCTGGGTCGGCCATGACCGTCCATGGGGCGTCGCCCTGGCCTACGTCGGCGGGTGTTGCGCCGAGATCCATCAGGCGCGTAACCAGCTCCGCCTGATGGGCCGCCGAGGTGGTGGCGAGGTCGACGTGCACGCGGTTCTTCACCGTCTTGGGTTCCGGGGAGGCGATGAGGTCGATGCAGACGGCGACGGGGTCGGGGTAGACGAAGCCCTCGGGTTCGAGGTTGGTCACGCCGGGTCCCTCGCTGGAGACTCCCCAGCCGAGCGCCTCCGCCCAGAAAGCGCCCAGCGCGGAGTCGTCCCGAGCCTTCATGTTGATCTGAACGAGCCGCGTTGCCATGCCGACGATGCTAAGGGCCCGTCGAGTCCGCGGTGATCCCGGGACGGGCTGTCGTCGTCAGTCGGCACCGCCGGCACTCTGATCGGCGCGGGAGCCTACCGACTCCGACTGTCGCGGCACCTTCAGGGACCACTTTCGTCCGCTTGGAAGGAAAGTTGTGACGCGACAAACGAAAGCTATAGACATGTGGACATGTCTTTTGTAGCGTCGGGCCGTGTGATGGTGTTACGTCCCGGTTAACGGCAATGACGCCATCGGCAACCCGCCCGGCGCCGCGGTAGCGGTGTGCCGGGCGGCGGGCGACTCCGCCATGCCCACCTGTCCGCCCCGACGAAGGAGCGGTTGCCCACTCCCCCTCGACCTGCCCCGACCAGTCCCCAGCACAAGGAGAGGCAGATGAACAGACCACTCGCGCTCGCCGTAGCGGGTCTGATGACCGCGGCGCTCGTCGCCACCCCCACCGTCGCGATGGCCGCACCCGGCACGACCGGCGCGCCGCCGGAGAGCGACTTCCAGAAGGTCACCCTGAACGACCACCCTGGCGAGCCGATGGACCTCGCGGTGCTGCCCGACAGCCGGGTGCTGCACGTGACCCGCGCCGGCGAGGTCTGGCTGCACGACCCCGCCACCGGCCGCAACACGATCGCCGCGACCCTGGACGTCTACCGGCACGACGAGGAGGGCCTGCAGAACGTCGCGATCGACCCGAACTTCGGCAAGGCCGGCAACAACTGGGTCTACCTGTACTACTCCCCGCCCATGGACACCCCGGTCGACGACCCGTCGACCCCGGACGTCAACGAGGGCGACGCCCCGGCCTGGGGCACCGCCACGGACTTCGCGAAGTTCAAGGGCGCCATCCGGCTCTCCCGGTTCCGGCTGGTCAAGGACAAGCTGGACCTCTCCACCGAGCAGCAGATCCTCGACGTGCCGGTCGACCGGGGCATCTGCTGCCACGTCGGCGGGGACATCGTCTTCGACGCCAAGGGCAACCTGTACCTGTCCACCGGAGACGACACCAACCCGTTCGAGTCCGGCGGCTACGCGCCGCTGGACGAGCGTCCGGGCCGGAACCCGGCGTACGACGCGCAGCGCACCGCGGCCAACACCAACGACCTGCGCGGCAAGATCCTACGCATCAAGGTCGGCGCCAACGGGTCGTACACCATCCCGGACGGCAACCTGTTCCCGGAGGGCACGGCCGGCACCCGGCCCGAGATCTACCTGATGGGCCTGCGCAACCCGTTCCGGATCGAGCTGAACCGGGAGACCGGCGAGCTGTACGTCGGCGACTACTCGCCCGACGCGCGCCAGGCGGATCCGCTGCGCGGGCCGGCCGGGCACGGCAAGTGGCTCGCCGCCCGCGAGGCCGGCAACTACGGGTGGCCCTACTGCGCCACCGCGGAGCTGCCGTACGTCGACTACGACTTCGCCACGGGTGTGTCCGGGACGCCGTTCAACTGCTCGGCGCCGGTCAACGACTCGCCGCACAACACGGGCCTGCGGGAACTGCCCCCGGTGGCGCAGCCGCAGGTGTGGTACAGCTACGGCCAGTCGGCGCAGTTCCCCGAGCTGGGCACGGGCGGCATCGGCCCGATGGCCGGGCCGGCGTACCAGTTCAGGGCGCCGACGACGCAGGGACGCGCACCGGTGGCGTGGCCGGCCTACTACGACGGCATCCCGCTGTTCACGGAGTGGACCCGGGACTATGTGAAGGGCTTCCGGCTGGACGCCGGCGGCGACCTGACGGGGATCGAGCCGGTGCTTCCCTCGTTCACCTTCGACAACCCGATGGATCTGGAGTTCGGCCCGGACGGGGCCCTCTACGTGCTGGAGTACGGCGACGGCTACTTCAGTGAGAACCCGGACGCGCAGCTGGCCCGGATCGACTACACCGGCTGGACGGGCAACCACACCCCGGTACCCCAGGTCTCGGCCACGCCCACCGCCGGGCTCGCTCCGCTGACCGTCACGTTCTCCAGCGACGGCACCACGGACTACGACGGCGACCGGCTGAAGTACGCGTGGGACTTCGACAACGACGGCAAGGTCGACTCCCGCGCGGCGAATCCGACGTTCACGTACCGGGACAACGGCCTCTACAACGCCACCCTGCGGGTGAGCGACCCGGGTGGACTCTCGGCCGCCGCGTCGGTGCGGGTCGTGGTCGGCAACGCCGCACCCGTCGTGGAGCTGGTCAAGCCGGTCGAGGGGCAGCCCTTCGCCTTCGGCGACACCGTGCAATTCGAGGTACGGGTGACCGACGACCAGCCAGTGGACTGCTCCCGGGTCAGCGTCACCTACATCCTCGGCCACGACACCCACGGGCACCCGCAGACCACCGCGAACGGCTGCACCGGCTCGATCCAGACGACGGTGCCGTCCGGTCACGACCCGGCGACCGACCACCTGACCGGTGTGTTCGTCGCGTCCTACACCGATCCCGGCGGCGACGGCCTGCCGCCCCTGACGGGCACCGACGAGGTCGTCCTCGTTCCCGGCGCATAACCTTCGAGAAGGAGCAACCATGTGTTACGGACATGACGGGATGGCCGCGCTGCGGCACTCCGTTGACCGGCGTACCTTGCTGCGCGGCTCACTGGCCACCCTCGCCGGTGTCGGGCTCGCGGCCTCCGGCGTCGGCGCGACGGCCGCGTCTGCCACCGCTCACCGAACCGGGCGGCACCACGTACCTCCGGGTCTGATCAGCATTCAGCTGTGGACGGTGCGCGACGCTCTGTGGGGTTCGCCGGGCTACGACGCCACCCTGACCCACCTGGCCCGGATCGGGTACCCGCGCGTGGAGCTGGCGCTCGGCTACTTCGGTCGGACCGCCACCCAGCTGCGCCAGTTCCTGGACGGCATCGGCATCAAGGCCAGCTCCAGCCACGACGGGATCAGCGCCAGCGGCGCTGAACTGGAGCAGAAGATCGAGAATGCGGTCACCCTGGGCCAGCAGTTCATGGTGGTGCCGTACCTGTACTCCGAGAACGCGGACGAGTGGAAGCGCTGGGCGGAGCAGATGAACACCGAGGCCGCGGCGGCGCGGGCGGCCGGCCTCCGCTACGGCTACCACAACCACGCCCACGAGTTCACCATCGACCTCGGCGGCGGCAAGCGGCCCTGGGACGTGCTGACCGCGGAACTCGATCCCCAGCTCGTGCACCTTGAGGTCGACCTCTACTGGGCGGTCACCGGGGGCATCAACTCCGGCGACGGCGTCGCGGATCCCGAGGGCTTCACCCTGGATGTGATCCGCTCCGCGCCGCAGCGCGTCCTGCAGTTCCATGTCAAGGACCGGGACGAGTCCACCGGCGACATGGCCGACCTGGGCACCGGGATGATCGATTTCGCCCGGATCTTCCGGGAGCACTCGGTGCTGGAGTACATCGTCGAGAACGACACCCCCGACGTGACGCCGCAGCAGACGGCCGAGGTCGGCTACCGCTACCTGCGCAAGCTGCGGTTCTGAGGAACCGCCGAGAGGAGTGCCGCCGGGCACCAGGCCCAGCCGGAATCGCCGGCCCTGGTGTCCGACCGCAATTTTATTGCCGACATTCAATTGACCGCCGATAACCACTCCTCCGTTCGAGGGAGTGGTTATCGGCATGCGGTGAAACCGCCGCAGCCGCCGAAATGCGGGCCTCACCGGAATATTGACCCACAGAAATTGATCTCGTAGGGTTCAGGAAACGTGGAAAGCGCTTTCTTACCACCGTCCCCACCAAGGAGCGCGTGTATGAGACGCCAACGCACGCTACTGTTCACCCTGCTCGCAGCCGTCACACTCCTGTTGCCGAGCACGGCAGCGACCGCCGCCGAATCCGCGACCGCCGCCAATTTCCGGGTGCTGGTCTTCTCCAAGGTCACGAACTTCTACCACGACTCCATCCCCGCCGGCGTCGCCGCTATTCGCCAGCTCGGCGACCAACAAGGATTCGCCGTCGAGGCGACCACCGACGCGGGCGCGTTCACCGACGCCAACCTCGCCCGCTTCGACGCCCTCGTGTTCAACAACACCAATTCCACCCCGGCGTCCGGCGACCTCCTCGACGCCGACCAGCGCGCCGCGCTCCAGCGGTTCATCCGTAACGGTGGCGGCTGGGTCGGCCTGCACGCCGCGTCGGCGAGCGAGCGGAACTGGACCTGGTACGAGGGGCTGGTCGGGACCATCTTCGACCAGCACCCGGACTTCTCCGACACGGGCGGCACCTTCCCGGGCCGGATCAAGGTCCTCGACCACGCCCACCCGTCCACCAAGGGTCTGCCGGAGCTCTGGGAACGCAGCGAGGAGTGGTACAACTGGCGGACCAACCCCACGGGCAAGGTCCACACGCTCGCCCAGATCAAGGTGCGCGACGGCATTCCCGGGCTCGACGAGGGCACCGACCACGCCTACTCCTGGTGCCAGAACTACGACGGCGGCCGCTCCTGGTTCACCGCTGGCGGGCACAGCTCCTCGTCGTTCCAGGAGCCGGCCTTCCTCGCGCACCTGCTGGGCGGCATCAAGTGGGCCGCCGGCGCCGCCCCCGGTGACTGCGGCGCCACCAGGACCACCAACTTCGAGCGGATCCCCCTGGTCAACCAGGACCTCTCCGACCCGTTCGAGCTGGCGGTGGCACCGGACCGCCGGGTCTTCTACATCGAGCGCACCGGGGCGCTGAAGGTCGTCAACCAGGACACCCTCGCGGTCACCACGCTGCTGGACTTCGCCTACACGCCGGAGCAGACCAGCCAGTCCGACGGCCTGCTCGGCATGACGCTGGACCGACACTTCGCCGACAACAACTGGCTCTATCTGCTCTGGTCCGACCGGGTGGAGAAGCAGCTGAACCTGTCCCGCTTCACCGTCGACGGCGACAGCGTCAGCCTCGCCTCCGAGAAGCGCCTGCTCACGATCCCGACCTGGCGCGGTGAGGCTCGCGCCAACTCGCACATGGGCGGCTCGGTGACGATGGACCAGCAGGGCAACCTGTACGCCGCCATCGGTGACAACACCGACCCCTTCGAGTCCAGCGGCTTCACCCCGATCGACGAGCGGTCCGGCCGACGCGCGTTCGACGCCCAGGGCACCGCCGGCAACACCAACGACCTGCGGGGCAAGATCCTGCGGATCAAGCCCCTACCCAACGGCAAGTACGCCATCCCGGAGGGCAACCTGTTCCCCGCGGGCACCGCCCGGACACGGCCCGAGATCTATGCGATGGGGATGCGGAACCCGTTCCGCATCACCGTCGACTCGAAGGGCGGCGCGCTGCTCGTCGCCGACTACGGCCCCGACGCCCGCTCCGCCAACCCCAACCGGGGGCCGGAAGGGACCGTCGAGTTCAACCGGATCACCAGCGCCGGAAACTACGGCTGGCCCTACTGCATCGGCAACAACATCCCGTTCAACGACTACGACTTCGCCACCGCCACCTCCGGACCGAAGTTCAACTGCGCCGCACCGGTCAACGACTCCCCCAACAACACCGGCCTGACCAACCTCCCGGCGACCAGGCCGGCCCTGGTCTGGTACGCCTACTCGGCCTCCCCGCAGTTCCCCGAGCTGGGCACGGGCGGCGGCGGCCCCATGAGCGGACCCGTCTACGACTTCGACCCGTCCAACAAGCGGCTGACCAAGTTCCCCCAGTACTTCGAGGACAAGTGGATCGTCTACGAGCTGACCCGCCGGTGGTTCAAGACACTGTCGATCCACGGGAGCGCCCAGACCTTCAACGACCCCCGCTTCGGCCCCACCGACGTCGGTGACCTGCAGTCCATCAACGGGATCTTCGGCAACATGTCGTGGATCCAGCCGTTCGAGGCGGAGTTCGGGCCGGACGGCTCCCTCTACGTCATCGACTTCGGCGAGGGCAGCGGCAGCGGCCGGGGCGGCAGCAACGAGGGCGCCGGCATCTACCGCATCGACTACGTCGCCAACAGCCGACCGCCCGCGGCCAAGCTGACCGTCGACAGCGACAGCGGCCCGGCGCCACTGACCGTCGCCTTCTCCAGCGCCGGCTCCAGCGGGCCCGACGGCAGCGCGATCACCTACGCCTGGGACTTCGACGGCAACGGCACCGTCGACTCCACCGCCGCCAACCCCAGCCACACCTACAGCACACCGGGGCGCTACACCGCCCGGCTCACCGTCACCGCCACCAACGGGCAGACCGCCGTCGCCGTTCAGGAGATCACGGCCGGCAACACGCGTCCGACGGTGACCCTCAGCGTCCCCGACGGGGCCTTCTTCGACTTCGGTGACCGCATCCCGTACACGGTGACGGTCACCGACCCGGAGGAGAGCAGCATCGACTGCGCCAAGGTGGTCGTGCAGACCCAGCTCGGCCACGACTCACACGCCCACCCCCTGGACAACTACGTCGGATGCACCGGGGTGGCAGTGACCGAGAGCAACGGCGGCGACGGGCACGGCCCGGGACAGAACCTCTACACGCTGCTCTCCGCGCAGTACACCGACGGCGGAGCACCCGGAGCCCCGGAGCTGGTCGGCTCGACCCGCGCGGAGCTGCAGACCAAGAGCAAGGAGGCCGAGCACTTCGACGGCCAGAGCGGCATCCAGGTACTCGACCGCGCCACCGCGAGCGCCGGCAAGCGCATCGGTGACATCGACCACGGCGACTGGATCAACTTCGGCCCGGTCAACCTCCGCAACATCGACTCGGTCACCTTCGGAGTCGCCTCGGGCAGCAGCGGCGGCGACATCGAGATCAGGGCCGACTCCCCCACCGGCCCGATCCTCGGCCGGGCCACCATCGGCGGCACCGGCGGCTGGGACAACGTCGTCTCGCCCACCGTCGAGCTGACCGACCCCGGCCGCACGACAACCCTCTACCTGGTCTTCGTCAATCCGAACCAGACGGGTGGCACCCCCGACCTGATGGCGCTGGACTGGCTGCGCTTCAACGGCGCCGGGGTGCGCGAACAGACCGCGGCCACGGTTACGGCCTCGGCCACGCCCACCTCGGGCACCGCGCCGCTGCAGGTGGCCTTCACCGGGACCGCCTCGCCGGCGCCCGGGCGCACGATCACCGATCACGCGTGGGACTTCGGCGACAACTCGGCTGCCGTGCACGGTGCGTCGGCCAGTCACACGTACGGCCGCAAGGACACGTACACGGCCCGGCTGACCGTCACCGACAGCCTCGGGGCGACCCTGTCCTCGACCGTGGTCGTGACCGTGAGCTGAGCCTCACGGGTGGTGGCGGGGTGGGACTCGCCCCGCCACCACCGACCCGGCATCGCCCATTTCAACCCGCACCACCACCAGCGCCAGGAGCCTGTGCCCCGCTGACCTCCGGGAGAGAACATGGACCGTCACATCGCCCACCCGTCGCACCATCGACCGCGACGAGCCCGTCACCTGCTCGCCGTGTCGCTCGCCGCGACACTCCTGCCGCTCACCGCGGCGCCGGCATCGGCCGCCGAATCCTCGACCGTCGCCGAGCAGGTGACCACGGACCGCTGCCCGTGGGGCTACACCACCTCGTCCACGGTCTTCTTCGGCCAGGCGGGGGCCGACTCGGGTGTACCCAACCGCGACCTCGGCGACGGGTGCACGATCCTGGACGCCGTCTGGGCGAAGGCACCGTTCGCCGACCACGGCAGCTTCGTCAGCACCGTCAGCGGGCTGGCCAATGCGCTCAGGCAGGACGACGTCATCACCCCGGAGCAGAGCGCGAGCATCGTACGGGCGGCGGCCGGCTCCGAGATCGGCAACCGGCAGCCGGCCCCGGGGAACCGCGCCGTACCCGACGACCGGATCGGCCTGGTCCTCTACACGGTGCGGGCCACCATGCCGACCGCGCCCGAAGCCACCCTGGCTGCGCTCGCCGCCTGCGGCTACCGCAACGCCGAACCCTCCGGCGGGGTGCACAACTTCTACGGCAAGCGGGCCGAAGCCCTGGCACCCCTGGCGGCCGACGCCGGGCTGTCCGTCCCGTCGATCGGGATCGGCCTCGGCGATCTTAGGAACAACCTCGACGGCGTCATCGCCAACGCCCGAGCATTCGGCGCGAAGTACGTCCGGATCTCGGGATCGGGCTCCTGGACGCTCGACGACTACTCCGCGGTCGCGGCGACCCTCAACGCGGTCGGCGCCGAACTCAAGCAGGCGGGCATCACGGTCGCCTACCACAACCACGGGTTCGAGTTCACCGCCCAGGACGGCGGCGTGCGCGGCTACGACGTGCTGGTACGCGAGACCGACCCGCACCTGGTGGCGATGGAGCTCGACCTGTACTGGGCGGCCAGCGTCGGCGCCGACCCGGTGGAGCTGATCAAGCAGTACCCGGGCCGGTTCTCGCTGTTCCACGTCAAGGACATGGCCGCCGACGGCTCCTTCGCCGACGTGGGCGAGGGCACCATCGACTTCGCCCGCATCTTCGCCTACAGCGAGATGGCTGGCGTGGACTACTACCTGACTGAGAACGACAACCCCCGCCCGAATGGCGTCTCGTCGGCCTGCGACAGCTACGGCAACCTCCGCGCCCTGCGCTACTGACAGCTCCCACGAATTCGCCCGCTCCGGCAGTTGTCTCGGCCGGAGCGGGCGATCTTCTGTCTACCGAGATGCGCGCCAGTCCTTCGCCGAAACCTATGACTGGCCGCCGGTGCCTCGTGCGACCCGGAAGCGGAGGTGGGTCACGGTACCGGTGACCGGCTTTCCTTCCGCAATCAGCTCGGCCTGCTCGCCGGCGAACAGTGGTGTTCCCTCACCCAGCAGGAGCGGAATCAGGTGGATGCGTACCTCGTCGAGCAGGTTCGCCCTGAGCAACTGGCGGGCGACATCAGCCCCGAGCACCAGGACCTCCCTGTGACCAGCGGCCTGCTTGGCGCGCCGCACCGCGGCCTGCATCCCGTCGAAGGCAAACGTTCCGCCGTTGTTGCCGAGCAGGTCCTGCCTCGCCCGGTGGGTCACCACGAAGCTGGGGACGCCGGGCCATGGGGTACCGCCCCACGGGCCGAGACCGAGATCGAAGGTGCGGCGCCCGATGACCGTTGCTCCGACTGCCGCGTCCACTTCTCGGCGCACCGCGGCGTCGATCTCGCCGTCGGGCCCTTTCGCAGCCATCCATGCGTGGAGGCGTTCGCCGCCATCCCCCATCGGCTCCGCCTCGCGGACGTTCGGCCCAGCCGTGAAACCGTCCAGGGACATCGACACGTCCAGCACGACCTTGCCCATCGCTGACCTCCGCCACACTCTCGGCGCCGCCGTCCGGCGCCGTCAGGAGATAGTCGGAGCCGACCCGGCAGTCCCGACATCCGCTCTCGAGACGGCCGCGGCGTTCGTGTCGCAGCCGGCCGGCTCTTCGGCGGTGAGGAGGACGGCGACGGCTCAGGCTGGGCCCGAGCCGTCGCCGCGGTCCCCCGTCGTCAGTCGCGCGCCCAGCGGCCGACGACGGCCGCCGCGCCGCCGCCCCGGCGTACGGGCTCGGCCGCCGCGAGCAGCCGGCCGTCCGCCAGGAACTCGATACCGGTCGCCGCGCCGATCTCCGCGGTGGGCGAGAAGGCGTGGCCCGGCGGCAGGCCGGTGGCGTACCCGGTGATGAAGGCCGGCTCCGCCTGGGTGCTGGCGCCGTTGCGCTGCGACGCCCGCGGCGCGGCGAGGGCCTCCGGCAGCGTCATGCCCCGGTCGATCCGGTTCACCAGCATCTGCAGGACGGTGGTGATGATCGTCGCGCCGCCGGGCGAGCCGACGGCCAGGAACGGCCGGCCGCCGGCCAGCACGATCGTGGGTGACATGGAGCTGCGTGGGCGCTTGCCCGGCCCCGGGAGGTTCGGGTCGGTCGCGGCGCCCTGGGTCGGTGCGAAGTTGAAGTCGGTCAACTCGTTGTTGAGCAGGAAGCCCCGGCCGGGCACGACCATGCCGTTGCCGCCGGTCGCCTCGATGGTCAGCGTGTATTCCACGACGTTGCCCCACCGGTCGGCCACGGTCAGGTTGGTGGTGCCGGTGCGGTCGTCGCGGACGTCGGCGACCGCCGCCGCCGAGCAGCCGCCGTAGGCGCCGTCGGGGACGCCGGGCGCGACCGGCTTGGGCAGCGCCGCCGAAGGGTCGATCAGGCAGGCCCGCTCCTTGGCGTACGCGTCACTGAGCAGCTCGCGGAGCACGCTCTGCCGGGTGTGGTCGCCGACGTACCGGTTGCGGTCGGCGAACGACAGCGCGCTGGCCTCCAGGTAGTGGTGCATCGCCTGGGTCGCGGTCATGGACCGCAGGTCGAACTGCTCGAGAATGTTGAGCGCCTCCCCCACGGCGGTGCCGCCGCTGGACGGGGTGGGCATGCCGTACACCTCGAGGCCGCGGTAATCCGACCGGGTCGGCTCGGGGAAGCGGGTGCGGTAGGCGGCGAGGTCGGCTGCGGTCATGCCGGCCGGGCGGATCGGGTACGGCCACGAGCCGACCGGTTGCGCCGCCACCGGCGGGTGCTGCACGGTCGCGACCACATCGCGGCCGACCTCGCCGCGGTAGAGGACGTCCGTGCCCCGCTTGGCGATCAGCCGGTACGTCTCGGCGAGGTCCGGGTTGCGGAAGGTGCTGCCGACCGCCGGCGGCTGCCCGCCGGGCAGGTACAGCGCGCTGGTCGAGCTGAACTGGCCGAACGCCGCCTGGTTTCCGGCGATCTGACCGGCGAAGGTCTCGTCGACGGGGAAGCCGTCCTCGGCGACCCGCGCGGCGGGTTTGAGCATCTGCGCGAGCGACCGGCTGCCCCAGCGGTCCAGCGCGTCCTGCCAGGTGAGCAGAGTGCCCGGGACGCCGACCGACAGCCCGCTGATCCGGGCCTCGTCGAACCGGTACGGCTGTCCGGTGGCCGGGTCGATGAAGGTCGTCTCGCTCATCGACGCCGGTCCGGCCTCGCGGCCGTCGATGGTGTGCACCCGCCGGCTCTTCGCGTCGTAGAAGACGAAGAAGCCCCCACCGCCGATGCCGGCCGAGAAGGGTTCGGTGACGCCGAGAGTCGCCGCGGCGGCGACCGCCGCGTCGACCGCGTTGCCGCCGCGCCGCAGCACGTCCAGGCCGACGGCGGTGGCAGTGGCATCCACGGTGGACACCGCTCCCCCGTAGCCGACGGCCACCGACTCCTTCGGCGGCCCGGCCGGCTTCGCCTCGGCGGGAACGGCGGTCCCGGCCACGAGCGTGGCCAGGGCCATGGTCGCGGTGACGAGGGCCCGAGTTCTCATCTGGCCTCCCAGATCGACATGAGTGGACCTCCTGCCTACTCCACCGATCGAGGGCGGGCAACCCGAGGACCAGGCGTCCGCCGGCCCGCGACACCCGCGGGCCCGCGGTCGTCAGGACCGTCGCACCGTCGTCCGGTCCCGCAACCAGTGCTCGAAGTCGGCGGCGACGATCCGCTCGTCATGCACGCCGGACGCGTCGTCGGACGCCAGCCAGACCACGGGCGGGCCCATCACGGCGGGGTCCAGGAACGCATGGCCCTCGGGCACGGCGTCGAGAGGCAGCATCCCGGTGACGGTCGCGCCCCCGGGCAGCAGGAGGTTGACGGTGACGCCCGTGTCCCGCAGGTCAGCGGCCATGACCCGGGACAGCGCCTCACTCGCGGCGCGCGACGGCCCGTAGGGCACGAACCCGGCTCGGCGCATGGTCGACGAGCTCACGGCGACGTTGACGATGCGTCCGCCGCCGGCGGCCAGCATCCGCGGCGTGACCGCCCGTGCCACGAGGAAGTAGCCGGTCAGGTTGGTCTCCACCACGGCGCGGAAACCGTCGACCGGCACCTCCCAGAAGCCCCGCGGGTCGGTCATGAAGCGGGGGTTGACGGTGCGCATGCCGATCCCGGCGTTGTTCACCAGCATGTCGATGCCGCCCAGCCGTGACCACGCCTCGTCGACCGCCCTGGTCACCGACGACTCATCCCGTACGTCCAACTCGACGCCGATCGCTCCTGGCAGGTCGGCCGCGACGGCCTGTGCGCGGAGGCCGGACCGGCCGGTCAGCGCCACCGCGGCTCCCGCCTCGGCCAGAGCGGTGGCCATGGCACGCCCCAGTCCGCTCGTCCCGCCGGTCACCAGCACCCGCACCGGGCCACCCGGGCCCGTGAGCGGCCCGTCGCCGGCCCCGGTCCGCGCAGGGAGGGAAGCACTCATGGCGGGGACGGTAGGCGTTGGAGCGGGCTCGAAGTCAAGGCGATGTGGTGTCGCCAGGCCGTGGCTACCCGGCGGCTATCGGGCGAGCACGTCCACGGCCAGTTCCCGCACCACCGACTCGTCCACCTCCACGCCGAGCCCCGGCCCCGTCGGCACCTGGGCCACGCCGTCGCGCACCTCCACGGTCGCCCCGGTGGCGTACGACGAGGTGAGGAACTGCCGACCGTTCAGGTCGACCGGCGTGTCGATGCCATACGCGGCGAACAGGTGCAGCGACGCGGCCAGGCCGAGGTCGGAGTCGGTGAGCCCCGACCCCATCAGCCGCACCCCGGCGTCCTCGGCCAGGGCGCAGAGCCGCCGCGACAGCGTCAGGCCGCCGCTGCGCTGCACCTTGGCGATCGCCACGTCCACCGCGTTCAGCTTCACGAACGTCGCCAGGTCACTCGGGTGGCGCAGGCTCTCGTCGAGCGCGACGGGAATCGGTGAGGTCTCCCGCAGCCGGCGCTGCCCGGCGACGTCGTTGGCCGGCAGCGGCTGCTCGAACGTGGTGACGTCGTACTCGGCGAGCCGGCGGGCCATCCGCAGCGCGCCGTCGACGGTGTAGCCCTGGTTGGCGTCCACCCACAGCGCGGCGTCGGGTGCGGCCTCGCGGACGGCCCGCACCACGGCGGCGTCCTCGGCTTCGCTGTGCAGGCCGACCTTCACCTTGAACGCCCGGTAGCCGAGTCCGCTGCCCTCGGCCACCGCGTCGGCGACCTCCTCGGCGGTCTGCCCGGAGACGATCCAGCCGAGTTCGATGGTTTCCCGGCGGCGCTGCCCCCACAGCACACCGACGGACACGCCCAGCGCGCGGCCGAGCAGGTCGTGCAGGGCGATGTCGACTGCGCTCTTGGCCAGGGGCGAGCCAATGGTGAAGCCGCGGTTGATCGCGCGGTCGAAGGCGGTGGTCACCCCGTCGAGGTCCCAGGCCGGGCGGCCGAGGATCGCCGGGGCGAGGTAGCGGTCGATGGTGGTGACGATGGACTCGGCGGTCTCGTAGGTCCAGGCCGGGATCGGGGTGGCCTCGCCCCAGCCGGTGACGCCGCCGGCGGTGACCTTGACGAGCACCCGGATGCTGGGCGTGCCGGCGACGGCGACCGAGCCGCCGGAGACGCCGAACGAGCGGATGGTGGGCAGCGCGACGGCGTAGGTCTCGACCGCGTCGATGGTCAGGCCGGCCAGGTCGCCGGCGAGCGGGGTCACGAGCCCACCTTGGCGGTGCTGCCGCGCAGGACCACTTCGCCGCCCATCCGTAGGAGCCGGCGTCGTCGTCCGTTGTTCTCGGTCAGCGCCAGTTCCATCGCCTTCTCCCCGAGGCGTTGCAGGGGCAGCGCCACCGTGGTCAGCGCCGGGGTGAGGTCGCGGACGATCGGGATGTCGTCGAAGCCCGCGACGGAGATGTCGCCCGGGACGGACAGGCCCCGGTCGCGCAGCGCCGCGCACGCGCCGATGGCCATCACGTCGGTCAGGGCGAACACGCAGGTGGCGGCCGATCCCCGGGCCAGCAGCTCGGACATCGCGCCGTACCCGCCGTCGCGGGTGAAGGGGCCCTCGACGATGTCGGCGGGGTCCACCGCCACGCCGGCCTTGGCCAGTTCGTCGCGGAAGCCGCCGAGCCGGTCGGCGACGGTGGTGAGCGCCCGCGGCCCGGAGAGCACGGCGAACCGGCGGTGGCCGAGGTCGAGCAGGGCGCGGGCCATGGCGGCGGCGCCGGCGCGGTTCTCCGGCAGCACGCTGTCGACCTTCAGGCTGCGGTGCCGGCTTACCACGGCGACCCGGCCGCCACCGTCCAGGTAGGGCTTCAACTCGGCCTCCAGGGCCCGCTCCCAGCGGGCGTCCTCGAAGCCGGAGCCGATCAGCAGGATGGCCGGGGCCCGCTCGGCACGCAGCATCGACACGTACGCGATCTCCCGTTCGGGGTCGCGGAAGGTGCTGGCCAGCATGACCAGCAGGTCGTTGTCCCCGGCGACCCGCATGACGCCGCCGGCGACGGCGGCGAAGTAGGGGTCGGTGACGTCGTGGCAGATGACGCCGACGGTGCGGTGGGAGGCGCCGGCCAGGGCGCGGGCGTGCGCGTTGGGGGTGTACGCCAGCTTCTCGGCGGCGGCGAGGACCCGGTCCCGCAGTTGCGGGGTGACACGCATGCCGTTGAGCGCCCGGGAGGCGGTGGCCAGCGAGACATCGGCAGCTCTGGCCACGTCTTCCAAGGTCACGTGCGCCCGTGGCTGCATCGATTTCCCCCTGCGGAAGTTCTTGACCGGATTATTTCGGCGTGGTTACCGTAGCACCCTGAAAGCGCTTACTGAAAGCGCATTCAGGGCCGGTTCCCCGTCCTCACCGGGGTCGTCCGGCCCTGCCGACGGCACGCGCCTACCCAGTGGCTGAGTACCCGGAAACCGCCGGCCAGCCAGGGAGAACGGAGGGTCATGGCCGCGCAGAGCACCATCGAGCAACCGGAGCGCACCGCTCCCGCCGGCGTCACCGCGTCGGCCGCCCGCCGCCGGAGCGGGACGGGCGCCGGGCTGCTCCGGTTCGCCCGGAACACCTGGCGTCCCGCCGCGGTCCTGGTGGCCATCCTGGTCGTCTGGTGGGCGGTCACGGCCGCGGACCTCGTGAAGCCCTACCTGGTTCCCTCACCCGGCACGGCGCTGGATGTCGTCCTCGCCCAGCCGGGTTACTTCGCGCACCACACCTGGATCACCACGTACGAGACGGTGCTGGGCTTCGCCATCGCCATCGTGGTCGGCGTGCTCTCCGCCGTGGTCATGGTCTACTCCCCCACCGTCGAGAAGAGCCTCTACCCGCTGCTGCTGTTCGCCCAGGTCATCCCGAAGATCGCGATCGCGCCGCTGTTCATCGTGTGGCTCGGCTTCGGGCTCTCGCCCAAGGTCGTCGTGGCGGTCCTGATGGCCTTCTTCCCGATCGTCATCTCCACGGTCACCGGCATGAAGTCGATCGACCCGGAGATGCTGCAACTGTCGGCGACCATGGGCGCGGGCCCGGCCCAGACGTTCCGGAAGATCCGGTTCCCGGCCGCACTGCCGCACCTGTTCGCCGGCCTCAAGGTCGCCGCCACCATGGCCGTCACCGGCGCCGTCGTCGGTGAGTTCGTCGGCGCCAACGAGGGCCTCGGCTACGTGATCCTGCAGGCCAACGGCAACCTCGACACCCCGACCCTGTTCGCCGGGCTGATCATCATGTCGCTGCTCGGCGTGATCCTCTTCGTCGTCGTCGAGCTGCTGGAGTACCTGGTCCTGCCCTGGCACGCCAGCCGCCGCACCGACGCCACCACCACAACGCTGTGAACAGGAGAACCCTCGGATGAAGTTGCGAACTCTCGCCGCCGCGCTCGTGCCGGCGCTGCTACTCGCCACCACCGCCTGCGGCTCGTCCTCGGACGAGCAGGAGAAGAACGCCCAGGGCCTGGACAAGGTCACCCTCACCCTCAACTGGTACCCGTACGGCGAGCACGCGCCGTTCTACCTGGGCAAGAAGCAGGGCATCTTCGCCAAGCACGGCATCGACCTGACCATCCAGGCCGGCCAGGGCTCCCAGAAGACCGTGCAGGCCACCGCCGCCGGGCAGACCGACTTCGGCTGGGCCGACACCCCGGCGCTGCTCTCCGGCGTGAGCCAGGGCATGGACGTCAAGAGCGTGGGCGTCTTCCTGCAGACCACCCCGTCGTCGGTGCAGTTCTTCAGCGACAAGAACATCGCCTCCCCCGCCGACCTCAAGGGCAAGACCATCGCCTCCACGGCCGGTGACGCGCTGAGCAAGACCTTCCCGGCGTTCCTGAAGGCCAACGGTCTCGCCGCCAGCGACGTGACCCTGCAGAACACCGACCCGGCCGGCAAGATGGCCGCCGTCATGTCGGGCAAGACCGACGCGCTGCTCGGCTTCGCCACCGACCAGGGCCCGACCATGCAGGAGAAGGCCGGCAAGCAGGTCTCCTACCTGAAGTTCGCCGAGCACGGCCTGAGCTTCTACAGCAACGGCCTGATCGCCTCCGGCGACACCATCAAGAACAAGCAGGACCTGGTCAAGCGGATGGTCGCGGCCAGCAGCGAGGCCTGGTCCGCCGCCGAGAAGGACGCGGCCGGCGCGGTCGCCGCGATGGCCGGCGCCTCCCAGCAACTGCCCTCCGAGAAGGTGCTGACCGACCAGTTCAACGCCACGCTGCAGCTGCTGCACACCGACGCCACCAAGGGCCAGGCCCCGGGCGTCAACGACGAGTCCGACTGGCAGAAGACCATCACCGTCTTCGCCGACGCCGGCGTGATCACCAAGGCGGAGTCGCCGTCGGCCTACTGGGACGCGAGCTTCGCCCCGAAGGGATGAGACCGATGACGGTCGGCAACACCACCACGCAGCGTTCCGACGACGCCACCACCACCGGCGCCGCGGTCGACATCGACCAAGTCGCGGTCCGGTTCCGTACCAAGAAGAAGGACGTCACCGCGCTGCGCGACGTCTCGCTGCGGATCGAGCCGGGCGAGTTCGTCGCCATCGTCGGCGCCTCCGGCTGCGGCAAGTCCACGCTGCTCAAGCTGGTGTCCGGCCTGCTGCGGCCGTCGTCGGGCCAGGTCCGCCTGCACGGCGAGGACGTGCGGGGGCCGCGGCGCGACATCGGGTACGTCTTCCAGCGCGCCGCCCTGCTGGACTGGCGCACGGCCCGGCGCAACATCCTGCTTCAGGCCGAGATGCGGGGCATGCCCAAGGCGCAGGCACGCCAGCGCGTCGACGAGCTGATCGCGATGACCGGGCTGACCGGCTTCGAGGACGCGTACCCGAACGAGCTCTCCGGTGGCATGCAGCAGCGCGTGGCCCTGTGCCGCGCGCTGCTGCACCGCCCCCCGGTGCTGCTCATGGACGAGCCGTTCGGGGCGCTCGACGCCCTCACCCGCGAGCAGATGAACGTCGAACTGCGGCGGATCTGGCGGGAGACCGGCACCACCGTCCTGCTGGTCACCCACTCCATCGCGGAGGCGGTCTACCTGGCCAACCGGGTGATCGTCATGACCCCTCGACCCGGCACCGTCGCCGAGGTCATCGATGTCGACCTTCCCGTCGAGCGGGACTACGGCCAGACGATGTCGGCGCCGGAGTTCGCCCGTGCCACGGGACGCATCCGGGACCTGCTGGGTGCGACGACGACCGCCGAATAACCACTGGAAGGACACACACGTGGAGCGCACGTCTATCGGGATCATCCTCAACGGGGTGACCGGACGGATGGGGTACCGGCAGCACCTGGTCCGGTCCCTGCTCGCCATCCGCGAGCAGGGCGGGCTGCCCGCCCGCGACGGCAGCCGGATCTGGCCGGAGCTGACCCTGGTCGGCCGTAACGAGGCCAAACTCGCCGAGATCGCCGCCCGGCACGGGCTGACGTCGTACACAACCGACCTGGACGCCGCGCTCGCCGACGACTCGCACCAGATCTACTTCGACGCGCAGGTGACCGCGCAGCGGGAGAAGGCGATCCGGGCGGCGATCGAGGCCGGCAAGCACATCTACACCGAGAAGCCGCTCGCCGAGGGACTGACCGGGTCGCTGGAGCTGGCCCGGCTCGCCGCCGCCAGGGGCGTCAAGAACGGCGTCGTGCAGGACAAGCTCTTCCTGCCCGGCCTGCGCAAGCTCAAGCGGCTGGTCGACAGCGGCTTCTTCGGGCGGATCCTGTCGGTGCGCGGCGAGTTCGGCTACTGGGTGTTCGAGGGTGACTGGCAGGACGCCCAGCGGCCGAGCTGGAACTACCGCGCCGAGGACGGCGGCGGCATCACCGTGGACATGTTCCCGCACTGGCACTACGTGCTGGAGCAGATCTTCGCCCCGGTGACCGCGGTGACCGCGCACATCGCCACGCACATCCCCGAGCGGGTGGACGAGACCGGCCAGACCTACCGGGCCACCGCGGACGACGCCGCGTACGGCATCTTCGAGCTGGCCGGCGGCATCACCGCGCAGATCAACTCCTCCTGGGCGGTCCGCGTCTACCGCGACGAGCTGGTCGAGTTCCAGGTCGACGGTACGCACGGCAGCGCCGTGGCCGGGCTGCGCGAGTGCCGCATCCAGCACCGCGGCGCCACCCCGATGCCGGTGTGGAACCCGGACCTGCCGGTCACCGAGAACTTCCGCGCCCAGTGGCAGACCGTCCCCGACAACGAGGACTTCGACAACGGGTTCAAGGTGCAGTGGGAGGCGTTCCTGCGGCACGTCGTCGACGGCGAGCCGTTCCCGTGGGACTTCCTGGCCGGCGTGCGTGGAGTGCAGCTCGCCGAGGCGGGGCTGCAGTCCGCCCGGGAGGGTCGACGGGTCGAGATCGAGGAGATCCGGCTGTGACCGCCCGGATCACCCTGCCCCGCCCGGACGGCGGCGCCGAGGCGCTGACCCTGCGCGAGCCGGCCGGCTGGCGGCGGCCGGCCACCGCGCCGGCCAGCCGGATCGCGTACGCCGCGGCGCACGTGGTCGCCGACCCGCACGCCGACAACGCGCCCGGCCGGCCCGCCCGACTGGACTGGGACGCCACCCTGAGCGTGCGGCGCAACCTCTGGTCCTGGGGGCTCGGCGTGGCCGAGGCGATGGACACCGCCCAGCGCGGGATGGGGCTGGACTGGGCGGCCACCCGGGAACTGATCCGGCGCAGCGCCGCCGAGGCCGCCGCCTGTGGCGGGCGCATCGTCGCCGGGGCGGCCACCGACCAGCTCACCGGCGTGCCGGACACCCTCGACGAGGTGGTCGCCGCATACATCGAGCAGGTCGCCTTCGTACAGGAGTGCGGCGCGACCGCGGTGGTGATGGCCAGCCGGCAGCTCGCCGCGCTGGCCACCGGGCCGGACGACTACCTGCGCGTCTACGAGCAGGTGCTGCGGGAGACCTCCACGCCGGTCGTCCTGCACTGGCTCGGCGACATGTTCGACCCGGCCCTCGCGGGCTACTGGGGGTCCACCCACCTCGACGAGGCGACCAAGACGTTCGTGTCGCTGATCCAGGCCCACGCCGACGTCGTCGACGGGGTGAAGGTGTCGCTGCTCGACGCCGAGCGGGAGGTGCGGCTGCGCGAGCTGCTGCCGCCCACCGTCAAGGTCTACACCGGCGACGACTACCACTATCCCGAGCTGATCGCCGGTGACGGCCAACGGTTCAGCCACGCGCTGCTCGGCGCGTTCGCGGCCGTCGCCCCGGCCGCGTCGGCGGCGCTGCAACGCCTCGACGCCGGTGACGCGGCGGGCTTCCGGGAAATCCTGGACCCCACCGTGCCGCTGTCCCGGCACGTCTTCGCCCCGCCGACGCAGTACTACAAGACCGGCATTGCGTTCCTGTCCTGGCTCAACGGCTTCCAGCCCGGCTTCACCATGGTGGGCGGGCTGCACAGCGGGCGCAGCGTGCCGCACCTGGTGCAGGTGTTCCGGCTCGCCGACACCGCCGGGCTGCTGCTCGACCCGGAGCTGGCCGTCGCCCGGATGCGGCGCTACCTGTCCGTCGCCGGGGTGAGCGCGTGAACGCGGTCGACCCTCGGCTGGCGAAGCTGTCGCTCAACCAGCGCACCACCGAGTCCTGGTCGGTGCGGGAAGCCGTCGACGGCTGCGTCCGCGCCGGCATCCCGGCGATCGGGCTGTGGCGCGAGCCGGTCGCCGAGATCGGGGTGGCCGCCGCCGCGAAACTCGTCGCCGACGCGGGACTGCGGGTGTCGTCGCTGTGCCGGGGCGGTTTCCTCACCGCCGACGGTGAGGCCGGCCGGGCCGCGCTGGCGGACAACCGGCGCGCCATCGACGAGGCCGCCGGCCTGGGTACGGACTGCCTGGTCATGGTGGTCGGCGGGCTACCGCCCGGCTCCCGCGACCTGCGCGGCGCCCGGCAGCGGGTGGCCGACGCCCTCGCCGAGCTGGCGCCGTACGCGGGCGAGCGGGGCGTCCGGCTGGCCCTGGAGCCGCTGCACCCGATGTACTGCGCGGACCGGGCGGTGCTGTCCACCCTCGGGCAGGCGCTCGACCTGGCCGAACCGTTCCCGGTCGCGCAGGTTGGGGTCGTCGTCGACACCTTCCACATCTGGTGGGACCCGGACGTGTGGCGGCAGATCGACCGGGCCGGTGACCGGATCGCGAGCTTCCAGGTCTGCGACTTCCTCACCCCGCTCCCGGCCGACGTGCTGCTCGGCCGGGGCATGATGGGCGACGGGCACATCGACTTCCCGCCGTTCCGGCGGGCGGTCGAGGAGGCCGGCTACACCGGCGACACCGAGGTGGAGATCTTCAACGCCGAGGTGTGGGCGACCGACCCCGACGAGGTCCTCGCCACCATGAAGGACCGCTACCTGCAGCTCGTCCTCGCCGACTGATGAGGGTCGTCGTCGCGCCCGACTCGTTCAAGGGCTCCGTCACCGCCGACGACGCGGCCCGGGCCCTGGCCAGCGGCTGGCTGGCCCACCGGCCCGGCGACGACGTACGGCTGCTTCCCCTGGCGGACGGCGGCGAAGGCACGGTCGACGCCTTCGCCGCCGCACTGCCCGACGCGGTACGCCGGACGACGGTCGTGCCGGGGCCGGACGGCCGGCAGGTCAGCGCCGCCTGGCTGCTGCTGCCGGACCGGACCGCCGTGCTGGAGCTGGCCCAGTCCAGCGGGCTGCCGCTGATGGCCTCCCCGGACCCGCTCGGCGCGCACACGTACGGCCTCGGCGCGGTGGCGCGGGCCGCCCTCGACGCCGGGGCCACCCGCCTCGTGATCGGCCTCGGCGGCTCCGCCTCCACCGACGGC
>NZ_MUYZ01000086.1:0-22071 GCF_003013775.1 Micromonospora sp. MH33 | reverse complement strand
GCACGGTTGACCATTCTCCCGTACGGGGCACCGGCACCGCCGACGTGTCCCGGGGGGCGGGCGCGGGGCGGTCCAGGGCCCGGGTGAGTTGGCCGAGGTAGCGGTCCAGCCGGCCGTCCACCAGGGCCTCGGCCAGGTCCGCGCCGCCGACCGCGGCGATCTCCCCGGCGTACGGGCGGACGAGCGGGACGATCCCGGTCACCAGCCGGCCGGCGGCGGCCCCCACCTCGGCGGTGTCGCCGGGGCGCAGGCCGAGGCAGCGCAGCATGTCCTCGCGGTAGCCGGGCGGGGCGACGGGCAGGTCCAGCGCGGCGGCCAGGGCGGCCCGGCGGGACACCACCCGGACGGACGGGTTGGCCAGCCGCAGCACCGACGGGCAGAGCCGGGCCAGGTCGGCGGCGGCGAGCCGGACCCCCACCGGGTCACCGGCCCAGCGGGCGCCGGCCACCTTGCCCAGGGTGGCGATCAGCTCCTCGAGGCGGGGCTCGTCGGCGGGCTGGCAGAGCACCGGCAGGTCGATCCGGCGCCGCCACTCCGGCGCCGCCCAGAGCAGCCGGGCCGGCGTGGTGACCGGCAGCCCGAACGCCCAGTCGGCGGGCTGGCCGAGCCGGTGCACCCAGGAGCGGACGTCCCGGGCCGCCACCGAGACGTGCACCAGCCGGCCGTCGAACTCCGCCAGGTAGGCCCGGCGGGCCGCGTACGGGGTGCCGGGGCGGGCCGCGCCCGCCGCCCCGGACGCCGTGAAGAGGGTGCCGGGGCGGGCCGGACCCGCCGCCCCGGTTTCTGGGGCGGCGGATCGCTCGCCGGTGCCGCCGGGCCGTTCGTCGTCGGCGGCGACCAGCACGTCCACGTCGACGTCGCTGTGCTCGGTGGCGGCCCGCCGGGCATGGCTGCCACGCAGCATGATCCCCACGACGGGACGGTCGGCGGCCTGCCGGAGGCGGGCGGCCCAGTCGTCGAGGAATTCCGGCAACTCCAGCTCGGCGCCCCCGGCGCCGCCCTGCGACCTGGAGCCGCCGCCAGTCTCGGGCAACGGAGCGGGACCCACCGCGCCATGGTGCCGGACGCCCGATCTTCGGCGCAATGACCGATGCCGGACGCACTGTCCGATGCGAGGGGCTAGTGGCCGACCGTTCGCATTCCTGCCGGGGTATACCTTTCCCCGGCGACGGACCCGGCGGGCACGGCGGCACGGAGCCGGGCCTGCTGTTCCGGGGTCAGCCGGAGGTCGGCCGCCGCGGCGTTCTCCGCCAGGTAGCGGACCCGCCTGGTGCCGGGGATCGGCAGGATGTCCTCGCCCTGGGCGAGCAGCCAGGCCAGCGCGGCCTGGGCCGGCGTGCAGCCGATCTCGGCGGCCACCTCGCGGACCGCCCCGGTCAACCGGACGTTGGCGTCGAGGTTGCCGTCGGCGAAGCGCGGCACGGTCCGCCGCCAGTCGTCGTCGGCGAGCTGCTCGCGGCTGGTGATCGCCCCGGTGAGCAGCCCGCGTCCGACCGGCGAGTACGCCACGAGGGACACCCCCAGCTCCCGGCAGGTGGCCAGCATCTCGTCCTCGACGTCCCGGGTGAACAGGGAGTACTCCATCTGGACCGCCGCGACGGGGTGCACCGCGTGCGCCGCCCGCAGGGTCGCCGGGCTGACCTCGGAGAGGCCGATCAGCCGCACCTTGCCGGCCTGGACGAGCTCGGCCAGCGCGCCGACGGTCTCCTCGATCGGGGTCCGCGGGTCGCGTCGGTGCAGGTAGTACAGGTCGATGGTGTCGATGCCGAGCCGGGCCAGCGAGGCGTCGCAGGCCTGCTTCGCCCAGGCGGCGCTGCTGTCCACGTAGGCGCCCGGGCTGCCGGTGCCGCCGAAGCTGTCGCCGGTGGTCCGGTTGCCGAACTTGGTGGCCAGGAAGACCTCGTCCCGCCGGGCCCGCACCACCGGGCCGAGCAGCCGCTCGTTCGCCCCGAAGCCGTACATGTCGGCGGTGTCGAGGTGGTTGACCCCGAGGTCGAGGGCCCGGTGCAGGGTCCGGGTCGACTCGGCGTCGTCGGCGCCGCCGTAGGCGAAGCTCATGCCCATGCAGCCCAGCCCGATCGCCGAGACCTCGGGGCCGGTCGCACCCACCCGTCGCTTGATCATGCCAGTTCCTCCTCCGCCCGGCGGTACGCGTCGATCTTGTGGTCGAGGACCTTGAGGTCCTCCTCCAGCTCGGCCATCCGGGCCAGCACCCGGCTCCGGTGCGCCTCGAACAGCGCCCGCCGGGCGCCGAGCGTGCGGTCCCCCTGCCGGGCCAGTTCGGCGTACCGCCGCATGTCCCGCACCGGCATGCCGGTGCGGCGCAGCCGGGTGAGCAGGAACAGCCAGTTGACGTCGGACTCGGTGTAGCGCCGGCGGCCTCCGGAGTCCCGGCCGACCGGGGCGACCAGCCCCTCCTGCTCGTACCAGCGAAGTGTGTAGGTGGTCAGGCCGACCCGTTCCGCCGCCTCACCGACGGTGAGGCTCATCTCCCGCGTGCTGATGTCCACGCACCAAGGCTTCCAGTTCGAGCGCACTCGAAGTCAACCTTGCGCGCGGGCGGATAACTCATCTAGCGTTGAGTTCAACAACTGATGAGTTTCAGGAGGCGGGCATGGACGACGCGGTGTCGGTCCGTGACCTGGTGGTCGAGCGGGGCCGGCGGCGGGTGCTCCAGGGCATCTCCTGCGCGGTGCCCCGCGGCACGGTCACCGGGCTGCTCGGACCGAGCGGCAGCGGCAAGACGACCCTGATGCGGGCGATCGTCGGGGTGCAGACGGTCGACTCGGGCACGGTCACCGTGCTGGGCCGGCCCGCCGGAACGGCCGAGCTGCGCCGCCGGGTCGGCTACCTGACCCAGGCGCCCAGCGTCTACGCGGACCTGACGGTCCGGGAGAACGCCCGGTACTTCGCCGCCCTCCACGGGCGGGACCACGCCCACGCCGACCAGACGGTCGCCGACGTCGGGCTGGCCGGCGCGGCCACCCAACTGGTCGGCAACCTCTCCGGCGGCCAGCGCAGCCGCGCCTCGCTGGCCTGCGCCCTGGTCGGCGACCCGGAGCTGGTCATCCTCGACGAGCCCACCGTGGGCCAGGACCCGGTGCTCCGGGCCGACCTGTGGGCCCGGTTCCACGCCATGGCGGCCGCCGGCACCACGCTGCTGGTGTCCAGCCACGTCATGGACGAGGCGGGCCGGTGCGACCGCCTGCTGCTCATCCGCGACGGCCGGCTGGTCGCCGACGACACCCCGGACGCGGTCCGCGCCGCCACCGGGGTGGACGACCTGGAAGAGGCGTTCCTCCGGTTGATCAAGGCGAGCGAGCAGGAGGCCGACTCGTGAACCCGCACATCCTCGCCGCCACCACCGGGCGGATCCTGCGCCAGCTCCGGCACGACAGGCGGACCGTGGCGCTGCTCATCGTGGTCCCCACCGTGCTGCTCACGCTGGTCTACTTCATGTACGTCGACCAGCCCACCCCGCCGGGGCAGCCCACGGTCTTCGACCGGGTGGCGCTGATCATGCTGGGCTTCTTCCCGTTCATCATCATGTTCCTGGTGACCAGCATCGCCATGCTGCGGGAGCGCACCACCGGCACACTGGAACGGCTGCTCACCACCCCGCTGGCCAAGCTCGACCTGCTCTTCGGGTACGGCATCGCGTTCGGCCTGGCCGGCGTGGTCCAGGCCACCGTCGCCTCGGCCGTGGCGTACTGGGTGTTCGACCTGACCACCGCCGGCAGCATCGGGCTCGTGATCATGATTGCCGCCGTCAACGCCGTGCTCGCCGTCGCGCTCGGGCTGTTCTGCAGCGCCTTCGCCCGCACGGAGTTCCAGGCCGTGCAGTTCATGCCGGTGGTGGTCGCCCCCCAGCTGCTGCTCTGCGGTCTCTTCGTGCCGCGCGGCGAGATGGCCGGCTGGCTCCAGGCGATCAGCGACGTGCTGCCCCTGTCGTACGCCGTCGAGGCCCTCCAGGAGGTCGGCGCGCACGCCGACCCGACCGGGACGATGTGGCGGGACGTGGCGATCGTCGCCGGGGCGGCGGTGGCGGCGCTGGTGCTGGCCGCCGCGACGCTGCGGCGGCGCAGCGGGTGATGGCGCGGCGCACCGGCCGGCGACCCGGCAACCCGGACACCCGGGAGGCCATCCTCACGGCGGCCCGGGCGGCGTTCGCCGAACGCGGGTTCGACGCCGCCTCGATCCGGGCGATCGCCACCGCCGCCGGAGTGGACCCGGCGCTGGTGCACCACTACTTCGGCACCAAGGAGGAGCTGTTCCGGGCCACCGTGGCGATTCCCGTCGACCCGGCCGAGCTGGTGCCGCGGGTGCTGGCCGGTGGCCGGGACGAGGTCGGCGAGCGGCTGGTCCACACCTTCCTGGCCGTCTGGGACTCCCCGGTCGGGACCGCCGCGGTGGCCCTGCTCCGCTCGGCGGTGAGCAACCAGTGGACCGCCCGCCTGCTGCGCGAGTTCCTGGTCACCCAGGTGCTGCGCCGGGTCGTCGAGCAGCTCGACCTCGACCCGGCCGAGGTGCCGCTGCGGGGCGGGCTGGTGGCCACCCAGATCGCCGGCCTGGCCATGATGCGGTACGTGATCCACCTCGAACCGGTCGCCTCCGCGCCCCCGGACACGCTGGCCGCCACGATCGGTCCCACCCTCCAGCGCTACCTGACCGGCCCGCTCGACACCGCCTGACCCGGCCGGCCGCGTGCCGGGCTACCGGGTCTGCTCCAGCCAGGAGGCGAAGAGCAGGGCGTAGACCGACTCCGGGTCCCGCAGCAGCTCGTCGTGCCGGCCGCGCTGCACGATCCGCCCCCGGTCCACCACGATCACCTCGTCGGCGGCCTGCGCGGTGGAGAGCCGGTGGGCGATGGCCAGCGTGGTCCGGCCCCGGGTGACCGCGTCCAGGGTGCGCTGGAGACGCACCTCGGTGGCCGGGTCGACCGCGCTGGTCGCCTCGTCCAGCACCAGCAGGTCGGGGTCGGCCACGTACGCCCGGGCCAGCGCGACGAGCTGCCGCTCGCCGACGCTGAGCGCCTCGCCGCGCTCGCCCACCGGGGTGTCCAGCCCGGCCGGCAGCCCGTCCAGCCAGTCGGCCAGGCCCAGCTCGGAGAAGGCGGCCGTGAGCTGCGCGTCGGTCAGCTCCGGGCGGGCGAAGCGGACGTTCTCCCCGACCGTGGCGTCGAAGAGGAAGCCGTCCTGCGGCACCATCACCACCCGGGAGCGCAGCGACTCGAAGCGCACCTCGCGCAGGGAGACGCCGGAGAGCAGCACCTCGCCCTCGGTGGGATCCATGAGCCGGGTGAGCAGCTTGGCGAAGGTGGTCTTGCCGCTGCCGGTCTCGCCGACCACGGCCACCCGGCTCTTCGCCGGGATCTCCAGCGTCACGTCGTGCAGCACCGGCGGCCCGCCCGGGTAGGCGAAGGTCACCCCGGCGAAGCGGATGTCCAGCGGGCCGGACGGCAGCTCCCGGCCCTGCTCCCCCGGGTCGGCCACGTCCGGCGCGACGTCCAGCACGTCGAGCACCCGGCGCCAGCCGGCGATCGCGTTCTGCGCCTCGTTGAGCACCTCGGTGGCGATCTGCACCGGCTGGATGAAGAGCGTCACCAGGAACAGGAAGGCGGTGAGCTGGCCGATGGACAGGGTGCGGTCGACGCCGAGGTTCACCCCGACCACCACCACGCCGGCCAGCGCCAGGCCGGCCGCCAGCTCGCCGACGGAGCTGCCCAGGATGCTGATCCGGATGGCCTTCTGCTGGGCCTGCCGCTGCCCCTCGATCGCCGCGTCCAGCCGCCGGGCGGTGCGCCCGGCGATCCCGTACGCCCGGATCACCGGGGCGCCCACCACGCTCTCGCCGATGGTGCCGAGCAGCGTGCCCATCCGCTGCCGGACCAGCCCGTACGCGCTGGCCAGCCGGCGCTGGAGCAGCCGGATGACCAGCACCGCGGGCGCGAACGCCGCGAGCACCACGAGGGTCAACTGCCAGGAGTACGCGAGCATCACGGCCGTGGTCACCACGAGCTGGCCCAGGTTGACGATGAGGATCACGCCGCCCCACTGGAGGAACTGGGTGATCTGGTCGACGTCGCTGGTGACCCGGGAGACCAGCGAGCCGCGCCGCTCGGACTGCTGGTGCAGCATGGACAGGTCGTGCACGTGCCGGAACGCCCGGGTACGTACCCCGGCCAGCGCGGTCTCGCTGACCGTGAACAGCCGGCGCATCATCAGGTAGCCGCAGGTGGTGGTGACCACCAGCACGGCGGCGGTGACCACCACGGTCAGCGTGACGACGTCCAGGTCGAGGCCGCCGACGATGCCGTGGTCGATGCCGCGCTGCACGGCCACCGGCACGGCGACCCGGCCGATCATGTAGACCAGGGCCAGCGCCACGGTGCCGGCCAGCCCGGTCTTCAGCTCCGGGGAGAGCGCCAGCCCGCGCCGCAGCGTCCGCCACGTCGACTCGGTCCGCTGTTCCGCCGCAACGGTGGTGCTCGTCACCGGTCAACCTCGACTTCCAGGCCGGAGGTCAGCGGGGTGACCTCGTCGTACGTGCGGGTCTGCTCGCGCTCCTGCTCGGCCTGCTCGTAGGCGGTGACCAGGTCGGCGTAGCCGGGGACGGTGGCGAGCAGCTCGGTGTGCGGGCCACGGGCCACCACCCGGCCGTGCTCGACGTAGATCACCTCGTCGGCGAGCGCGATGGTGGCCCGCCGGTAGGCGACCACCAGGATCGAGGTGGCCGCGCCGCCGTCATTCGGGGCGCGCAGCCCGGCCAGGATGGCCGCCTCCACCCGCGGGTCGACGGCGCTGGTGGCGTCGTCGAGCACCAGCAGGCGGGGCCGGCCGGCGAGCGCCCGGGCCAGGGTGAGCCGCTGCCGCTGCCCGCCGGAGAGCGAGGTGCCCCGCTCGCCGACCATGGTGTCCAGCCCCTCGGGCAGCGCGGCCACGAAGCCGTCCGCCTCGGCCAGCCGCAGCGCCGCCCAGGCCTCCTCGTCGCCGATGCCGGGGCGGTCCAGGGTGATGTTGGCCCGCACGGTGTCGTCGAAGACGAACGGCACCTGGGCGACCAGGGCCACGGTCGAGGCCAGCGAGGCGGCCGTCAGCTCCCGCACGTCGACCCCGTCCAGGGTGACCGTGCCGGTGCGGGGGTCGACCAGCCGCACGGCCAGCGAGGCGATGGTGGACTTGCCGGCGCCGGTCGGCCCGACCAGGGCGACGGTCTTCCCGGCCGGCACGGTGAAGGTCACCTCGCCGAGCACCTCGGTGCCGGGCAGGTGCGCCTCGGCCGGCTCGTACCCGAAGTGCACGTCGTGGAAGGCGAGGGTGGCCGGCGTCGGCGTGGCCGGGTCGAGCGCCACCTCGCCGTACGGCATCTCGCCGGTGGCGTCGAGGACCCGGCGGACCCGGTCCCAGCCGGCGACGCTGCGCGGCAGCTCGGCCAGCACCCAGCCGATGGCCCGGACCGGGAAGGCGAGCACGGTGAAGAGGAAGGCCACGCTGACCAGTTCGGTCACGCTGATCGCGCCCTGCCGGAACCGGATCGCGCCGACCACCAGAACGGCGAGCGTGCCGAGGCTGGGCAGCGTCTCCAGCATCGGGTCGAAGATGCCGCGCAGCTTGCCGACGGAGATCAGCGCGTCGCGCAGGTCGCCGGCCCGGGCGGCGAACCGGGCGGTCTCCTGGGCCTCGCGGCCCATCGTCTTGACCACCAGGGCGCCGTCGAAGCTCTCGTGCGCGATGCCGCTGACCTCGGCGCGCAGCCGCTGGGCGCGGGCCTGGCGGGGCGCCATCCGGCGGGAGTAGACCACGTTGAGCGCGAACAGCGCCGGGAAGACGGCGAGGCCGACCAGCGCGAGGGCCCAGTCGGTGAGGAAGAGGGAGACCACGGCGCCGACCAGCATCACCAGGGTGCCGACGGCGAAGGGCAGCGGCGCGATCGGGTACCAGGCGGCCTCCACGTCCGAGTTGGCGTTGGAGAGCAGGGTGCCGGTGGCGTTGCGGTGGTGCCAGGCCAGCGGCAGGTCGAGGTACCGGCGGGTGACCCGGCGGCGGTAGGCGGCCTGGAGCCGGTACTGCATGTAGCCGGCGCCGAGCCGGCGGCCGAAGATGCCGACCACCCGCAGCACGCTGATTCCGAACAGCGCGGCCGCGGCGAGCGCCAGGGCGCCGTCGGTCACCGAGCCGCGGGCGACCGCCGGGACCACCACCTTGCCGACCACCGCGCCGACCACGTACGCGCTGGCGATCACCATGAGGCCGAAGAGCACGCTGCCGGTCACCGCCACCGCGAAGATGCGCGGCTGCTCCCGGATGGCCTGGCCGAGTACCCGTAGCCCTCTGCCGACGACGTCCCGACTTGTCCCGCTCGCCACGCTCTCCCCCGCCGTAAGCCGCAGTTTTCCCTCCTCATCCTTACCGCTCGGCCGCGGCTCCGCCGACCCGGCCCGGATATGTCCACCGTCACTCCTTCCCCGTGGGCCCCGTCCACCAGGGCGGACGCCCGCGCGACCGGCCACCCGCCGGCCGCGGGACGCCGGCGCCGGGCCGCGTCGGACGCGGCGACGGGCCCTGCCGGGCCTACGATCAGGCCATGCCGCGGTACGCCCGGACGGAGCGCGAGGCGCTCGCCGACCTGATGCTGGAGCTGGGACCGGACGCGCCCACGGTCAACGAGGGGTGGACCACCCGTGACCTGGCGGCGCACCTGCTGGTGCGGGAGCGCCGGCCGGACGCGGCCGGCGGCATCCTGCTGCCGCCGCTGCGCGGGCACGGCGAGGCGGTCCGCCGGCGGATGGCCGCCGGCCCGTACGCGGACCTGGTGGCCCGGATCCGCCGCCCGCCGCTGTGGAGCCCGGTGAGCAACCCGCTCACCGACGAACTCGTCAACGGCCTGGAGTTCTTCATCCACCACGAGGACGTGCGCCGGGCCCGCCCGGGCTGGCTCCCCCGCGACCTGCCGGCCCGGCAGCAGGCGGCGCTCTGGAAGCGGGCCGCCCTGCTGGCCCGGGTGGCGTTGCGGCGCTTCCCGGCCGACCTGCTGATCCAGGCCCCCGGCTACGGCGAGCGCACCGTCGGCCGCGGCGGCGAACGGCTGCGCGTGGTGGGCGCCCCGGGCGAACTGGTGCTGTTCATCTCCGGCCGGCAGCGGGTGGCCCGGGTCCAGCTGGACGGCCCGACCGAGCCGGCGGAGCGGTTGCGGGCGGCCAGCCTGGGCTTGTGACCCAGTGTGCCGGACCGGTCACCGGGGCCGGTGGAACAGCTTCAGCCCAGCGACGGAAGCCGATCCGCGCTGCCGTACGCTCCTGTCCCGCCGCCCAACCCGGGGCGGCGGACAGGGGAGACGGGATGCGAGGCTTCGCGCTCTCGACACTGCACGAACCCCCCTTCCCGGCGCGCCGGCACGCCGCCGTCGAACTGGTCGCCGGACAGAGCGCGGGGTGGGTACGCGACCTGGGCCTGATCAACACCCCGGGCGGGCTGCGGCGGCTGGGCGCCGCACACCCGGCGGAGCTGGCCGCACGGGCCTGCCCGGACGGGTCGGTCGACGGCCTGCGGCTGCTCGCCGACCTGATCAGCTGGCTGTTCGTGATGGACGACGCCTGCGACGAGGACGGCCTGGGGGCCAGCCCGACCCGGCTCGCGCCGACCGTGGCGGCCCTGCTGGAGGTGCTCGACCGGCACGGCGACCCGGCCGCGCCGGCCCCGGCCGAGGCCGGTCCGCTCGGCGTGGCGCTGGACGACCTGTGCCGGCGGGTCCGTGACCGGCAGCGGCCGGCGCTGCTGCTGCGCCTGGTCAGCCAGTTGCGCGAGTACCTGCTGGCGCTGCTCTGGGAGGCGGCCAACCGGGAGCACCGCCGGGTGCCCGGGGTGGCCGAGTACGTGCAGATGCGCCGGCACACCGGCGGCGCCCGGCCCAGCTTCACGCTGACCGACCTGGCGCACCCGGACCTGCCCGGTCCGGGCCGGCGGGCGGATCCCGCGCTGGCCACTCTGGACGCGCTCGCCGCCGACCTGGTCTGCTGGTGCAACGACCTGTTCTCCTACGACAAGGAGCGGGCGACCGGCCCGGACGCGCACAACCTGGTCACCACGATCGCCGGTGAGACGGGGCAGGGCGAGGAGGCGGCGCTGCGCGCGGCGGCCACCCGGTTCAACGAGGGCCTGGCCGCCTACGCCGAGCGGGACGCGGCGCTGGCCGCCACGGGCGACGCCGGGGTGCGCGCCTTCCTCGCCACCCGGCGGAACTGGATCCGGGCCACCTACGACTGGTCCCGCGCCGCCACCCGGTACGCCTGAGTCGCGCGGTCCACCTCCCGGGACGGCGGTCGCCGCAGGCCAGCAGGGCTAGCCGCTGCCCGGGTCGAGGCAATACTCTTCGGTAACCGCAGAATGGCGTGACCCCCGTCACGTCCCTCCACCCTTGAAGGCGGCTACAGCGATGGCTCTCGATGTACCGTACCGTTCCGTACCCGACATGTTCCTCAAGCGCGTGGCGGACTCCCCCGACCGCCACGCGTTCGCCCATCCCGCCCCGGACGACTCGGGACCGGTCTGGCTGACGTGGGAGCAGGTCGGGCAGCGCGCCAAGGCGATCGCCGCCGGGTTGCACGGGCTCGGCGTCGGCCTGGAGGACCCGGTGGCGATCCTGGCGAACACCCGGCTGGAGTGGGTGCTCGCCGACTTCGGGATCATGTGTGCCGGCGGGGCCACCACCACCGTCTACCCGACCACCGAGCCGGAGGACGCGACGTACATCGTCGCCGACTCCGGGTCGAAGGTGCTCTTCGCCGAGAACCCGGCCCAGGCCGCGAAGATCGCCGGCACGGCGGTGCCGGCGCTGACCCACGTGGTGCTCTTCGACGGCGCGCCCGACCCGGCCGCCACCGTCCCGCAGCTCACCCTGGCCGAGCTGGAGGAGCGGGGGGCCCGGGCGCTGGAGAACGAGCCCGACCTCATCGACATGCTGGTCGCCGGGATCGGTCCGGACCACCTGGCCACCCTGATCTACACCTCGGGCACCACCGGCCGGCCCAAGGGCGTCGAGCTGCTGCACGGCGGCTGGTGCTGGGAGGGCGTGGCGCAGGCCGAGCTGGGCCTGCTGCACGTCGAGGACCTGCAGTACCTCTGGCTGCCGCTGTCCCACTCGTTCGGCAAGACACTGCTCTGCGGCGCCACCCACGTCGGCCTGCCCACCTACGTCGACGGCCGGGTGGACAAGCTGGTCGACCTGCTCGGGGTGATCCGGCCGACGCTCATGTGCGGCGCCCCCCGGGTCTTCGAGAAGGTCTACAACAAGGCGGTCACCACGGCCCAGGGCGCCGGCGGCGCGAAGGCGAAGATCTTCGCCTGGGGCGTCGCGGTGGGCAAGCAGAAGGTCGCGCTGGAGCAGGCCGGCAAGCCGGTGCCGGCGGGCCTGAAACTGAAGTACGCGGTGGCCGAGAAGCTGGTGTTCAGCAAGCTCCAGGCCCGGCTCGGCGGCCGGATGCGGGTGCTGGTCTCCGGCGCGGCGCCGCTGAGCAAGGAGATCGGCACCTTCTTCGCCGCGGCCAACCTGCCCATCTCGGAGGGGTACGGGCTCACCGAGACCAGCGCGGGCGCGTTCGTGAACCCGCCCGGCGGGCTGAAGATCGGCAGCGTGGGCCGGGCCATGGGCGACCTGGAGTGCCGGATCGACACCGACGGCGAGATCCTGGTCCGGGGCAAGCCGGTCATGCGCGGCTACCACAACCTGCCCGAGGAGACCGCCGCCGCGTTCACCGAGGACGGCTTCTTCCGCACCGGGGACATCGGGACCCTCGACGACGACGGCTACCTGCGCATCACCGACCGGAAGAAGGACCTGGTCAAGACCTCCGGCGGCAAGTACATCGCGCCGTCGCACATCGAGGGCATGTTCAAGGCCGTCTGCCCGTACACCTCCCAGGCGGTGGTGATCGGGCAGGCACGCAACTACTGCACCATGCTGGTCACGCTCGACCCGGACGCGATCAGGGCGTGGGCCGCCGGCACGCCGCTGGAGGGCCGCGACTACACCGAGATCGTCACCTCGCCGGAGGCGCAGGCCATGGTCGAGGGCTACGTGGCCGAGCTGAACGGCAAGCTGAACCGCTGGGAGACGATCAAGAAGGTGGCCATCCTCCCCCGGGACCTCACCATCGAGGACGGCGAGGTCACCCCGTCGTTGAAGATCAAGCGCCGGAGCGTGGAGACCAACTTCGCCGACGAGATCGACAAGATGTACGCGGGCACCCTCGCCGAGCTGTAGCGAGCCCGCACCGGCCGGCGGCCGTGCCCCTCCGTCCCGGGGCACGGCCGCCGCCGCGGTTCCCCGACCCGGTCAGAGGTGCCCCTGGCGCCAGTGGCTCTGGTCCGCCTCCGCGGCGAGTTGCTCCTCCAGCGCGAGCTGCCGGACCTGGCGCCGCCGGCCGTCCTCGCTGAACGTCTCGGCGATCACCCCGATGGTGGTGAGCACCGCCAGCAGGCCCAGCGCGGCCAGTTCCGGGAGCGGGGCGGCGAACGGGGCGACGGCGGCGAGCACCACCACCGTGATCAGCAGTGGCCAGTGCACCGCCCGCAGCGCCACCAGCGCGCAGCCGACGAGGCTGAGCAGGTAGAGACCCACTCCGCCGTAGAAGACTGTCACCCAGAAGCCGCCCAGCGGCTCGCCCCAGTAGGGGGTTTCCGGGCTGGCCGACTCGGCGAGCAGATCCTTGAGGCCGAGGGCGAAGAGGATGACCCCGGCGATCAACGGCAGGTGCAGGAACGTGTATACGTCCCGGGCGAGCCGCAGCCGGGCGGCCGGGTCGCGGGCGCGGTGCAGGGCCTGCTCCAGCGCGTACGCCAGGGTGTCGAAGTACGCCCACCAGAGCATAGCCACGACCAGGACGCCGAGCAGCGCGGCGACCGCCACCGGGCGGGTGAGCGGCAGCCCGGTCTTCGGGCCGAGCCCGAGCGCGATGATCGACTCGCCGAGCGCGACCAGCACCATGAGCGCGTGCCGTTCCGCCCAGTGCCCGGCGGAGACCACCACCCACCACCGCCGGGCCAGGGTCACCCCGCCGACGTACTCGACCAGCAGCGCCACGGTCCAGAGCGTCAACTGCAGCGGGACGGCGAACGGCCGGTCGGCCAGTCGCTGCGGCACCGTGCCGGCGACCACCAGCAGCGCGGTGGCCACGGTCGGCAGCACGGCGCGCAGCAGCAGCCGTTGGCGCCGGGCCGGATCCGACCGGTCGACCCAGGCGAAGACCGCGAGCTGGGCCATCCGGATCACGAAGAAGCAGCCCGCGAAGACCAGCGGGCCGTTCAGCCCGCCGGGCCGATCGACGAAGGCGCTGGGCACGCTGAGCACCAGCAGGAAGGTCGCGGCCACCGTGAGGAAGCCGACCAGGGGCAGCAGGCCCTGGTCGGCGCGCACCGCGTTGCCGAGCCGGGCGAAGCCGGTCCACGACCACCAGAGCAGCGCCAGCACCAGCAGGCAGCGGTAGAGGTTGGCCGGGGTGAGCAGGGTGGCGGTCAGGGTGGTGACGTTGATGAACGCGAAGACGAAGACCAGGTCGTAGAAGAGCTCCAGCCGGGTGGTCCGGGAGCCCGGCGCGCCGGGGCGCACCACGCGCGACCACCGGGCACCCCCGCCGTTCCCCACCCGGGCAGTCTGCGCAATTCCCGGCTGGCGCCGGTGCCGATCGGAAGATCCGTACCGGAACGGCCTACCGTCCGGGCGCGGGGCCGGCGCCGTGCTCGGTGAGGAACTCGTCGCGCAGGGCGCGGCGGGCCCCGCCGAAGAGCACCACCTCGACCCCCACCATGCCGGCGCAGACCACGGCGAGCAGCCCCAACGCGGCCAGCGCCGGCAGGTGGTCGGCGACCGGCAGGAGCAGCACCAGCAGCACGGTGGTGGCGACCCGCGGCCAGTTGACCGAGCGCATGTTGCGCAGCCGGAAGCCCACGTGCCCGAGCAGGTAGACGATCACGCCGCCGTAGAGGGCGAGCGGGCCCAGCCCGTGCAGCGGGTCGGTGAGCCGGTGGTGGGTGCCGTCCCCGACGTACGCCAGGACCTTCTTGAAGCCGAGGGCGAGCAGGATGATCCCGGTGACCATCGGCAGGTGCAGGTAGGTGTAGGAGTCCCGGCCCAGCGCGGCCCGCTCGGCGCCCCGCGCCCGCGCCAGCACCCGCTCGGCGGCGATCGACACCACGTCGAAGTACGCCCACCACAGCGCCGCCGCCACCGTGACGCCGAGGAACGAGGCCACGATGATAGGCCAGGAGATCGGCAGCGCGGTGATCCCGACGCCGATGGCGACGAGGGACTCCCCCAGCGCCACGATGATGATGAGGCCGTGCCGCTCCGTCCAGTGCGCGGCCGAGAAGATCTGCCAGCCCGCCGCGCCGATGGCCATGATGCCGCCGTAGTCGACGGCGAGGGCGAGCACCCAGAGGAGGGTACGCAGCGCGACGACCCGCGCCGGGTCGTCGGTGAGGTACGGGGGCAGCAGCGCGGCGGTGAAGAGCAGCACCGCCCCGCCGAGCATCGGCAGGGCGGCCCGTACCAGCTGCCGGCGCAGCCCGGCGTCGCCGCGGGCGGCGTACCAGTAGAGGGTCAGGTGCAGCACCCGGACGGCCAGGTAGCAGGCGGCGAAGACGACCGGGCCGGAGAGCCCGCCGGGCAGGTCGACGAAGGCCTCGGGGATGGTCGCGGCGACCACGAACATGGTGGCGATCACCGCGAAGAGGACCACCCGGACCACGCCCTCGTCGGCCCGGACCGTGTTGCCCAGCCAGGCGTAGCAGCACCAGCACCACCAGAGCAGGGCCAGCAGCAGCAGGCCCCGACCCATGCCGGGCCAGGTCAGGTCGGCCGCCATCAGCGCGGTCACCTGGGTGAGCGCGTAGACGAAGACCAGGTCGAAGAAGAGTTCCAGCGGGGTGACCGAGGCGCCCTCGGTCATCACCCGCATCCGTGGCCCGCGCCGCGTCCCGTCCGTCACGGCGGACAGTCTGGCAGCCGGGCGGCCGGGGCGGTGTCCCCGGGGACGCCCGGCGCGCCCCGGGCGGGTCAGGCGATGACGGAGGGCTCCCGCCACTGCGGACGGCTGGTCCGGTCCAGGTCGTAGCGGACCGCGGCGAGCCGGCCGACGGCCTCCACCAGGTCGGCGGTGGGCAGGGTGAAGGGCAGCCGGAGGAACCGCTCCAGGGTGCCGTCCAGGCCGAACCGGGGTCCGGGCGCCAGGCGTACGCCGACCTCCTCGGCGGCCCGGGCCAGCGCGCTGGAGATCGGGCCGTCCAGCTCCACCCAGAGCGTCACCCCGCCGCGCGGCACGGTGACCCGCCAGTCGGGCAGCCGGTCGGCCATCGCCTTCACGAGGGCGTCCCGCTGGGCGGCGAGCTGCACCCGCCGGGCGGCCACGATGCTCGGTCCCTGGGCCAGCAGGTGCACCGCGACGAGCTGGTCGAGCACCGGGCTGGCCATGTCCACGCCGACCCGGGCGGCGGCCAGCCGCTGCACCTGCGGGGCGGACGCCCGGACCCAGCCGATCCGCAGGCCACCCCAGTACGGCTTGCTCATCCCGCCGATGCTGATCACCCGGGAGTGCCGGTCGAAGGTGGCCACCGGCGGCGGCAGCGGGGTGCCGTCCAGCGGCAGGTCCACGAACGACTCGTCCACCACCAGGTCGGTGCCGGCGGCGTGCGCCGCGCCGACCAGCCGCTCGCGCAGGTCGGTCGCCATCAGGTGGCCGGTCGGGTTGTGGAACTCGGGGATCACGTACGCCAGCTTCGGCCGGGTCTGCCGGATGCTGCCCAGCAGCAGGTCGGCGTCCCAGCCGTCCCCGTCGGCGGCGAGCCCGTGGGTGGTGATCCGGGCCCGCCGGGCCGACAGTGCGGCGAGGGCGTTCGGGTAGGTCGGGGACTCCACCAGCACCCCGCCGCCGGGCGACAGGGCCAGCCGCAGCACCAGGTCCAGCGCGTGCTGGGTGCCGCTGGTGACCATGATCTGTTCGGGGCTGGTCGGCAGCCCCCGGTCGGTGTACCCGCGGGCCACCGCCTCGCGCAGCTCGATGATGCCGGTCGGGTGGTAGCCGGCCCCGCCGAGGTAGCGCGGCAGGTCCTCGGCGGCGGCCCGGGCCGCGGGCACGAGCTGCGCCGGGGCGGAGAGCGCGGCCACCCCCAGATCGATCATGTCCCGGTCGTCCAGCGGGGTCCAGAGCCCGGTGCTGGCCACCCGGTGCGTGCCCGGGAGCATGGTCCAGCTCCCGGCGCCCCGCCGGCTGGCCAGGTGGCCGGTCTCCCGTAGCTCCCGGTAGGCGGCGGTGACCGTGGTCCGGCTGATCCGCAGCGCCTCGGCCAGGTCGCGCTCGGCCGGCAGGCGTACCCCGAGGGGGAGCCGGCCGTCGGCGAGCAGCCCGCGGATCGCGGCGGCGAGCGCGGCATAGTCCGGGCTGCGCCGACGGCCGGGGAGGGCATGCCACTGCCCGAGGAGCCGAGCCAATTGGACGCCACGCACCTGGCTTGTCATGGCCACCCCTCCTGAATTGGCTCTGTCGCGGGCAGGATTGGCCCCTAGGGTGGCATGCATGGCAACAATTGGCAATCTCCGGCACCGGCCGGCCCGGCGGCTCGTCCAGCTCTACACCGGGCTCGCCCTCTACGGGGTCAGCATGGCGCTGATGATCCGGTCCGGCCTGGGACTCGACCCGTGGGACGTGTTCCACCAGGGGCTGGCCCGGCAGACGCACCTCTCCTTCGGCACGGTCACCATCGCGGTCGGCGCGCTCGTGCTGCTGCTCTGGATCCCGCTGCGGCAGCGCCCCGGCCTCGGCACCATCAGCAACGTCGTGGTGATCGGCCTGGTCGTCGACGCCACCCTGGCCGTGCTGCCGCCCGGCGACGGCCTGCCGGTCCGCGCCACCCTGCTGGTCTCCGGGATCGTCGCCAACGGCGCCGCCACCGGCCTCTACCTGGGCGCGGGGCTCGGCCCCGGCCCGCGCGACGGCCTGATGACCGGCTTCACCGCCCGCCGGCCCCGCTATTCCGTACGGCTGGTCCGGACCGTCATCGAGGTGACCGTGCTGAGCCTGGGCTGGCTGCTCGGCGGCACCGTGGGCCTCGGCACCGTGGCGTACGCGCTGGCCATCGGGCCGCTCGCCCAGCTGTTCATCCCGATCTTCGCGGTGCCGGCCCGGCCCGCCGCCGAGCCGGTGGCCGCCTGCGCGCCGAGGGCGGCCGGCGAGGCGGCCTGAACCGGCCCTCGACCACTCAGCGTCACCCCTGCCGCGCCGACCGCATCGGAAGTGGGACGCGCCGGACGCCGCTGAGCTGCGGCGACGTCCGGCCGTGAAACCGGGTGTTTTCTCCGCCGTCGTCGCCGGGCATCATTCGTTCATGGGGGAGAACGGTTGGCGTTGGAGCGACGCCTGGATCTTCGTCTCACTGATCATCGCGAGCGGCGCCGGTCGGCACCGCCGGGCCGCCGCCACCCGGCGCCCGGAGGGCGTGCGCCTCGCCGACGTCCTCTCCACCGCCGACCACCTCAACCAGGCCATCCCGGAGCGGCACGAGGTGGAGGGCGCCGTCCGCCGGCTGGTCGGCGCGGGCCTGGTCAGCGTCACCGACGGCTGGTTCCGGGTGACCCCGGACGGCGAGCGGCTCTGGCGCACCCGGCCCAGCGCCGGGCTGGGCACCACCGTCGACACCGTGCAGGGCGTGCTGAGCCGCCGCCCCACCCCCGGCGAGTCCGACTGGCAGCTCGACGAGGACGACCACGCCGCCGCCGTGCAGGAGTACGCGGTCCGCTCGATCCCGATGCCCCGCCGCTCCCCCGAAGGCCACTCCGGCCGCCCCTGACGGGCGGCGGCTCCCCGCCGCCTGGCCGGGCCGGGCCGAGCGCCCTGGCCGATCCGGCGGACGGGCGGGCCGGGGTCAGCGGACCGGGTGGCCCGCGTCGCGCAGGGCGTCCTTGACCTCGCCGACGGTCAGCTCACCGAAGTGGAAGACGCTCGCCGCGAGCACCGCGTCGGCGCCCGCGCCGATGGCCGGCGGGAAGTGGGTGACCTCGCCGGCCCCGCCGCTGGCGATCACCGGCACGTCGACGACCGCGCGGACGCCCTCGATCAGCGGCAGGTCGAAGCCGGCCTTGGTGCCGTCGGCGTCCATCGAGTTGAGCAGGATCTCCCCCGCGCCCAGGTCGGCGCCGCGCGCCGCCCACTCCACCGCGTCGAGGCCGGTGCCCCGGCGCCCGCCGTGCGTGGTCACCTCGAAGCCGCTCGGCGTGGCGCCGGCCGGCGCCCGGCGTACGTCGAGGGAGAGCACCAGCACCTGGCGGCCGAACCGGTCGGCGATCTCGGCGATCAACTCGGGGCGGGCGATGGCCGCGGTGTTCACCCCGACCTTGTCCGCGCCGGCGCGGAGCAGGGTGTCGACGTCGGCGACCTGACGGACGCCGCCGCCCACGGTGAGCGGGATGAAGACCGACTCGGCGGTGCGCCGCACCACGTCGAGCATGGTCCCCCGGTCGCTGCTGGAGGCGGTGACGTCGAGGAAGGTCAGCTCGTCCGCGCCGGCCCGGTCGTACGCGGCCGCCAGCTCGACCGGGTCGCCCGCGTCGCGCAGGTCGAGGAAGTTGACCCCCTTGACCACCCGCCCGGCGTCCACGTCCAGACAGGGAATCACCCGTACCGCCACCGTCATGCCACGAGCCTAGCCAACCGGCACGGCACGGCGGTCGACCCGACCGGGCCGACCGCCGTGAACGAGTGCGGCGTCACAGACGGACGAGCATCTTGCCCAGGTTCTCGCCGCGCAGCATGCCGAGGAAGGCCTCCGGGGCCCGCTCGATGCCGTCGACCACCGTCTCGTCGTAGGAGATCCTGCCGTCCCGCAGCCAGCCGGCCATCTCCTGGACGAACTGCTCGCGCAGGTGCCCGTGGTCGCCGACCAGGAAGCCGCGCAGGGTGAGCCGCTTGCCGATGAGCAGCGCCAGGTTGCGCGGGGCGGCGGGCGGCTCGGTGGCGTTGTACTGCGCGATCATGCCGCAGATGGCAGCCCGGCCGTGCAGGTTCATGGCGCCGATGGCGGCCTCCAGGTGCTCGCCGCCGACGTTGTCGAAGTAGACGTCGACGCCGTCCGGTGCGGCGGCCCTGAGCTGGTCGCGGACCGGGCCGTCGTGGTAGTCGAACGCGGCGTCGAAGCCGAGCGCCCGGAGCCGCTCGACCTTGGCCGGCGAGCCGGCGCTGCCGACCACCCGGGCCGCGCCACGCAGCTTGGCGATCTGCCCGACCATGCTGCCGACCGCGCCCGCCGCGCCGGAGACGAAGACCGTCTCGCCCGGCTTCATGGCGGCCACGTCGAGCAGCCCCGCGTACGCGGTCAGCCCGGTCATGCCGAGCACGCTCAGGTAGGCGCTGACCGGGGCCAGGGCCGGGTCGACCTTCCGCGCGCCCCTGGCGTCGACCAGCGCGTACTCCCGCCAGCCCAGGCCGTGCAGCACGACGTCGCCGGGCGCGAAGCCCTCGGCCTCACCGGCCACCACCTCGCCGACCGCGCCGCCGTCGAGCGGGGCGTCGAGCGCGAACGGCGGCACGTACGACTTGACGTCGTTCATCCGCCCGCGCATGTACGGGTCCACCGACATGAACCGGTTGCGGACCACGAGCTGGCCGGGCCCCGGGGTGGGCACCTCGGTCTCGACCAGCCGGAAGTTGTCGGCGGTGGGCCAGCCCTGCGGCCGGGACGCCAGGTGGATCTCCCGGTTGGCGGTCATCGGGCGTCCCGGACGGTGCGGGTGACCTCGATGTTGCCCCGGGTCGCGTTGGAGTACGGGCAGACCTGGTGGGCCGCCTCGACGAGCTGCTGCGCGGCGGACCGCTCGACCGCGGGCAGGTCGACCACCAGGGTGACGGCCAGGCCGTAGCCGCCGCTGCCGTTCGGGCCGATGCCCACCTCGGCCTCGACGACCGAGTTCGAGACGTCCGCCCTGGCCTTGCGGGCGACCAGGCGCAGCGCGGAGTGGAAGCAGGCCGCGTAGCCGGCCGCGAAGAGCTGCTCCGGGTTGGTCGCGCCGCCGGCGCCGCCCATCTCCTTCGGGATGGCCAGGTCCAGGTCGAGGCCGCCGTCGGAGGTGCGGACGTGGCCGTCCCGGCCGTCGCCGGTGGCCTGCGCGGACGCGGTGTAGAGCACCTGCATGGTGGTCACTGCTCCTTCTGTCGGTGGATCGCCTCGGTGACCCGGGTGAGGGTGTCGCGCAGGGCGACCAGCTCGGCCTCGGTGAGGCCGGTGGCGCGGGCCACCCGCCGCGGCACCTCGTCCATCCGCTCCCGGAGGGCCCGGCCCTGCGCGGTGAGGCCCACCTCGACCCGGCGCTCGTCGGCCGCCGAGCGGGTACGCACCACCAGGCCGGCCGCCTCCAGCCGCTTGAGCAGCGGAGAGAGGGTGCCGGAGTCGAGCCGGAGCCGCGCGCCGAGCTCGGAGACCGTGGGGGCGTCGTCGCCGCGCTCCCAGAGCACCAGCAGCACCAGGTACTGCGGGTAGGTCAGGCCGTGCTCGTCGAGGATGGGCCGGTAGACGTCGGTGAGGGCGCGCGACGCCGCGTAGAGGGCGAAGCACACCTGCCGGCGCAGCACCAGATCATCGGTCACCCGGAAAACGTAGCCCTCAATTGAGTTGTGCACAACCTAATGGGCCGCGGAGTGGCCGCCCCCACACCGCGGGGACGGCCGTCAGCGGTCGCCGAGCCAGGCCTCCAGCTCGACCTCGACCAGGTGCTCCGGGTCGATCAGCCCGGCCACCACCACCATGGTGGCCACCGGGCGGACCGCGCCGAACACCGCGTTGTGCGCCCGGCCCACCTCGTCGGCGTACATCCGGTCGGTCACGTACATCCGGGTGCGCACCACGTCGGCCGGCTCGGCGCCGACCTCGGCGAGCGCGTCCAGGCCGATCCGGATCGCCTGCGCCGTCTGCGCCGCGGCGTCCCCCACATGGGCCACCCGGCCGTCCACCGTCGAGGTGCAGCCGGCGGTGATCGCCAGCTGCCCGGCGCGGACCACCCGGCAGTAGCCGTAGAGCGCCTCCCACGGGCCGCCCGAGCCGAGCCGGGTGACGGCCGCACCGGCCGACGGCCCCGGCTCCGACCGGACGCCGTCGCCCGCGACGGCCGTCACGCGCCGGCCCGCAGGGTGGCGAGCGCCTCGGCGACGGTGAACGCCCCCGCGTAGAGCGCCTTGCCGGCGATCACGCCCTCCACGCCCACCGGCTCCAGGGTGGCCAGCGCGCGCAGGTCGTCCAGGGTGGACACGCCACCGGAGGCGATCACCGGGGCGTCGGTACGGGAGCAGACCTCGCGCAGCAGGTCCAGGTTGGGGCCGCGCATGGTGCCGTCCTTGGTGATGTCGGTGACCACGTAGCGGGCGGCGCCGGCCTTGTCCAGCCGGGCCAGCACCTCGTAGAGGTCACCGCCGTCGCGGGTCCAGCCACGGGCGGAGAGGGTACGGCCGCGCACGTCCAACCCGATGGCCACCCGGTCGCCGTACTCGCCGCAGACCCGGTCGCACCACTCCGGGTCCTCCAGCGCGGCGGTGCCGATGTTGACCCGGGCCGCTCCGGTGCCCAGCGCCGCCTGCAACGTCTCGTCGTCCCGGATGCCGCCGGAGAGCTCGACCTTCACGTCGAGCTGGCGGACCACCTCGGCCAGCAGGTGGGCGTTGGTGCCCCGGCCGAACGCGGCGTCCAGGTCGACCAGGTGGATCCACTCGGCGCCGTCGGCCTGCCAGGTGAGGGCGGCCTCCAGCGGATCGCCGTACGCGGTCTCGCTGCCGGCGGCGCCCTGGACGAGCCGGACGGCCTGGCCGTCGGCGACGTCCACGGCGGGCAACAGGGTGAGGCTCAACGCTCTACTCCTCGCATCAGGAACGACGGTCCAGGGCGATCACCACGACCGCGGGCAGGACCAGCAGCAACAACACGACCAGCGCCAGCCGCAGCGCCAGGTCGTCGACGAAACTCCAGATACCGGCCACCGCCGCGCCGGTGAGCAGCACGATGGCCGCCCGCTCGCCGCGGCTGTGCCGGCGCAGCCGGCCAGTGC
>NZ_MUYZ01000085.1:0-22249 GCF_003013775.1 Micromonospora sp. MH33 | reverse complement strand
TGGCCGCCTCCCGGGCCCGGCTGGCCGAGGCGCGCGAGGAGGAGCGGCGCAAGCTGCGCCGGGACCTGCACGACGGGCTCGGCCCGGCGCTGGCCGGGGTGGCGCTGGGCCTGGCGGCGGCCCGTAACCTGCTCACCGTGGATCCCGAGGCGGCCGGCCGGTTGCTGGACCGGTTGCGCGACGAGACCGACCAGCGGGTGGAGCACGTGCGGGACCTGGCCCGGGGGCTGCTGCCGCCGGTGCTGGGCGAGCGCGGTCTCGCCCCGGCGCTGCACGAGCTGGCCCAGCGGTACGCGGGCTCCGGGCTGGCCGTCCAGGTGGCGGCCGAGCCGCTGCCGCTGCCGGAGCCGGTGGCCACCGCGATCTACGGGATCGTCTCCGAGGCGGTCCGCAACGCGCACCGGCATGCGGGCGCGACGGACTGCCGGGTGACCGTGCAGCGGGACGACGAGGGGCTCACGCTCCGGGTCGAGGACGGCGGTCGCGGCATCGTGCCGGGTACGCCGGCCGGGATCGGGATGCGCTCGATGGGGGAGCGGGCCGAGGGGATCGGCGGGGTGTGCGTGGTCGCGCCGGGGCCGGACGGCGGCACCACGGTCACCGTCCGGGTACCGGCCGCGCGGCTGTCCGGCGACGTCGCGGCGGACGAGGCCGGGCAGCCGTTCGCGGTGGTCCCGTGACCGGGGAGACGATCCGGGTCGCGGTGGTCGACGACCACCCGGTGTTCCGGCTCGGCATGAGCGCGCTGCTGGCCTCGACGGCGGGGCTGGAGGTGGTCGGCGAGGCGGCCGACGCGGACACCGCGCTGCTGGTCGCCGACCAGCACCGACCCGATGTGATCATCATGGACCTGCACCTGGGCGGCCGCTCCGGGGTGGCGGCGACCCGGGAGATCGTGGCCCGGCACCCGGGGGTCGGTGTGCTGGTGGTGACCATGCTGGACGACGACGACTGGGTCTTCGCGGCGCTGCGCGCCGGGGCCCGGGGCTACCTGCTCAAGGGCGCCGCCCCGGCCGAGGTGGAGCGGGCGGTCCGGGCGGTGGCCAACGGCGAGGTGCTGCTCGGCCCGGTCATCGCCAGCCGGGCGGTGAGCTACCTGTCGGGGGCGCGCGGCGCCGGAGCCGCCCCCTTCCCCGAGCTGACCGACCGGGAGCGCGAGGTGCTGGACCTGGTCGCCCAGGGGCTGAGCAACGTGGTCATCGCCCGGCGCCTTACGCTGAGCCCGAAGACCGTCCGCAACCACCTGTCGAACGTGCTGGCCAAGCTCCAGGTGGCCGACCGTGCCCAGGCCATCGTCCGGGCCCGGGAGGCGGGCCTCGGTCAGCCCTGACCGTCGCGGAACTCGGCGGCGAGGACCCGCAGCGCGCGGGTCAGCTCCCGCGCCGAGGGCGCCGCGGCCGGGTCGACCAGCCACTGGGCCGCGACGCCGCCGATCAGCGCCTGGTGGAAGGCACCGAGGGCGAGCGCGGTCGACTCGTCGAGGGCCGGGTCGAGCCGGTGGAAGACCTGGGCCAGCCCGAGCCGGGCCTGTCGGGTGACCCCGGCGAACGCCTCCCGCAGCTCGGGCGCGCGGTCCAGCTGCGCGATCAGCTCGAACTGGACGGCCCAGAGCGGCCGTAGCCGGGCGAACGACTCGATGATCTGCTCCCACGCCGCCTCGAAGCGCTGCTCGGGCGTGGCCTCCGGCCCCGCGTCCTTGGCGAGGGCGCGTTCCAGCTCCTCGCCCCACTCCGCCATGGCCTCCACGAGCGCCTCGTTGAGCAGCGCTTTTGTGGTGCGGAAGTGGTAGCCGATGGCGGCCAGGCTGGTCCCGGCGGCGCCGGCCACGTCCCGGGCCGTGGTGGCCGCATAGCCCTTCTCCATCAGGCAGCGCTTGGCCCCGGCGAGCAGGTCCTCCCGATTTCCCATGCCGGCAGCGTAGCGGATTACTTGAACAAGCGTCTTGCACAAACGTCTAACACCCTTGTACCGTCGGTGGCATGACTGATGTCCTGATCTCCGGCGCCGGTGTCGCCGGCCCGACGCTCGCCTGGTGGCTGCGCCGCCACGGCTTCCGGCCGACCGTCGTCGAGCGCGCCCCGGCGCTGCGCGACGGGGGCTACAAGGTGGACGTCCGCGGCGCGGCGCTGACCGTGCTGGACCGGATGGGCCTGCTGGACGAGGTGCGCCGGCGCGACACCGGGATGCGGCTGGCCCGTTTCGTGGAGGCGTCCGGCGCGCAACTGGCCACCATGGACGCCGCGCTCTTCGGCGGCCGGGAGGGCGACGACGTCGAGGTGCTGCGCGGCGACCTGGCCCGGCTGCTCGTCGACGCCACCCCCGACGTGGAATACCTCTTCGGCGACTCGATCGCCGCGCTCGACCCGGCGGCCGACGGGGTGGACGTGACCTTCGCCGGGGGCGGGCGCCGCCGCTTCGACCTGGTGGTCGGCGCCGACGGGCTGCACTCGACCGTACGCCGGCTGGCGTTCGGCCCCGCCGCGGCGCACCTGCGCCCGCTCGGGCACCACATCGCCATCTGCACCGTCCCCGCCGGGTTCGGCGAGGAGCGGGTCGAGCTGATGCACCCGGCGCCGGGCCGGACCGTCGGGGTCTACCGCACCGGCGGCGCTCCGGACGCCCGGGCGCTGTTCCTCTTCCCCTCGCCCGCCGAGGAGCCGGACCACCGGGACCTGCCCGCCCAGCGGGCGGCGCTGGCCCGGGCCTTCGACGGGGCCGGCTGGCGGGTGCCCGAGCTGCTCGCCGCCGCCGCCGACGCGCCGGACTTCTACTTCGCGCCGATGAGCCAGGTGCGGTTGGACCGCTGGTCCACCGGCCGGATCGGGCTGATCGGCGACGCCGGCTACGGCCCGTCGCCGGCCTCCGGGCAGGGCACCAGCCTCGGGCTGGTCGGGGCGTACGTGCTGGCCGCCTCGCTGGCCGGGGCCGGTGGGGACCCGGTCGCCGGGTTCGCCGGCTACGAGCGCCGGATGCGCCCGTTCGTCACGGCGAACCAGCTGCTGGCCGAGCGCAACCTCAAGGGGATGGTGCTCTCCTCGGCCGCGCAGATCCGGTTCCAGACGCTGATGCTGCGCCTCATGCCGCGCCTGCCCGGCCGGGAGCGGATGATCCGTCGGGTCACCGAGCCGATCCGCCGGGCGGCCACCGCGATCACCCTGCCGGACGCCCCGGCGGCCGTGCGCTGACCGGTCAGTCCGTCAGGCGCTCGTCGTACGCGGCGCGCAGGTCGTCCCAGCCGAACTCCTTCGCCTCGGCGCCCCGGATCGGGCCGACCGGGTCGCCGTCGAGCAGGTGGCCGGCGACGTCGAGGCAGAGGTGCCAGCCGGCGGCCATGCTCGCGCCCAGCGTGCGGTCGTCGAAGCGGTGCCGCAGGGTCAGGCGGGTGCCGGTCGCGGTGCCGGCCAGCTCCCAGCGCAGCAGGCCGTCGCCCCAGGTGTACTCCAGCAGGGCGGGTGGCTCGGCGCGCCGCACGGTGGCCGGGGCCGGCCAGCTCCGGTCGCCGTCGACGGTGCTCAGCGTGACCGCGCCGGGCGTGCCCAGGTCGCGGTCGGCCAGGAAGGGCGCCCACTGGGCGAGCCGGTCCGGCTCGGTGAGCGCGGCCCACACCTTCTCCGGCGGATGCCGCAGGTCGCGGAGGAGGATCAGGTCCCACCGGTCGCCGGCCGCCGCCCAGGAGACGTCGGCGAGCGGGCCGGGCCGGAAGCTGTCGCGGTCCATGGTCACTCCTGACTGTCGAGATGGCGTTCCAGGGCGTCGAGGTGGTCGGTCCACATCCGCCGGTACGGCCCGAGCCAGTCGTCCACGGCGCGCAGCGGGCGGAGGTCGATGCGGTAGATCCGCTGCTGGGCGGCGGTGCGGCAGGTGACCAGGCCGGCCTCGCGCAGCACCTTGAGGTGCTTGGAGACGGCCGGCTGGGTCATGCCGAGCGCGGCCACGAGGTCGCCGACGCTGCTCTCCGCCCGGCGCAGCCGGTCGAGGATGCGGCGTCGGGTGGGCTCGGCCAGCACGGCGAAGGCATCCCCGGACACGTGCCCAATATGCCCGGAGGGTCATATGCCTGTCAAGGAATACGAGGCGCGGGCGCGGCGGGCCGCACCGCTTCCTATGCTCGGGGCATGGAACTGCGGATCTTCACCGAACCCCAGCAGGGCGCCGGCTACGACCAGCTGCTCGCCGTGGCGCGCCGCGCGGAGGAGACGGGCTTCGGCGCCTTCTTCCGCTCCGACCACTACCTGAAGATGGGCTCGGTGAGCGGCGACCCCGGCCCGACCGACGCCTGGACCACCCTCGCCGGCCTGGCCCGGGACACCAAGACGATCCGGCTCGGCACCCTGATGACCGCGGCCACCTTCCGGCTCCCCGGCCCGCTCGCCATCACCGTCGCCCAGGTCGACCAGATGAGCGGCGGCCGGGTCGAGCTGGGCATCGGCACCGGCTGGTTCGCCGAGGAGCACACCGCGTACGGCATCCCGTTCCCGCCGCTGGGGGAGCGGTTCGACCGGCTGGAGGAGCAGCTCGCGGTCATCACCGGGCTCTGGGAGACGCCGGCCGGGTCGACCTTCGACTTCCCCGGCAAGTACTACCCGGTCAGCGACTCACCGGCCCTGCCCAAGCCGGTCCAGCAGCCGCGCCCGCCGATCCTGCTCGGCGGCACGGGCCCAAAGCGGACGCCCCGCCTGGCGGCCCGCTACGCCGACGAGTTCAACCTGCCGTTCGCCCCGGTCGAGGACTCGGCGGCGCAGTTCCAGCGGGTGAAGGACGCCTGCGCCGAGGTCGGCCGGGATCCCGCCACCATGATCTGGTCCAACGCCCTGGTGCTCTGCTGCGGCCGGGACGACGCCGAGGTGGCCCGGCGCGCCGCGGCGATCGGCCGGGAGCCCGCCGAGCTGCGTGCGAACGGCGCCGCCGGCACGCCCGCCGAGGTCGTCGACAAGCTCGGCCGGTACGCCGAGATCGGCAGCGAGCGGGTCTACCTCCAAATGCTCGACCTGACCGACCTGGACCACCTGGAGCTGGTCGCCGCCGAGGTGATGCGGCAGGTGTGAGCGCGAGGAGTGAGCCGGGTTTGCGTGCCCTGCAGTCGCGGCCGAGGTGATGCGGCAGGTGTGAGCGCGAGGAGTGAGCCGGGTTTGCGAGCCCCGCAGTCGCGAACGAAGAGCGGCGCTGTGAGCCGGTCCGCTCAGCCGGCGACCGACCGTCCCCCGGCGGTCCGGGGCGGCGGCCCCGGATGGGGGATCGGGTCGGGCTCCGGCTCCGGGGTCGGCGGCGGCGCCGGGGCCGTGGCGTACGCCGCCCCGGCCGGCTCGGGGCCCACGCCGGTCGGGTCGATCTCCTCCTCCGACGGATACACGTCGCCGCGGAGGGTCGGGTCGCGGTAGCTGCTCATGTCCACAGGGTGCCCTACCGGGCGGCGGGGCAACCGCTCCTTGCGCGATTGGCGGATGATGCACCCGGACACCGGGGACGGGAACGGGGGAACGACGTGGAGCTGCACCGCAACCGAGGGGTCCTGCCGCTGGCCCTCGTCTGCGTGGCGGGCGGGGTGATGGTGCTCGCCGTGGCCGGTGACGGGCCCGTGCTGCGGATGCTGGTCGCCCTGGGAATCGTGGCGATCGGCGTCAAGGTGCTGGTCGGCGCCCTGCGGCCGTTCCGCTGCGTACTCGGCCCGGAGGGGCTGGAGGTGCGCCGGCCGGGCCTGCGCGGGACGTACCGCTGGGAGCAGTTCGCGGCGCTCGCCCTCGACGACGCGGGCCGGCTGGTCGGTGTGCCCGGGGCCGGGCTGCCGCCGGGCCTGCCGGTCACCGCCCGGCATCCGCGCGACGGCCGTCCCGGGGTGGAACTGCTCGACCTGACCCAGGTGCGGGAGAATCCCGACGAGGTGACGGCGGCGCTGGCCCGGTACGCGGGCGACCGGTTCACCGACGCGCGCACCCGGCCGGCCGGCGCGGACGAGGAGACCGACACCGATCGGGAGGCCACCGCGTGACCGGCACCAACTGGGCGGGCAACGTCACCTGGTCGGCCCGGGCCCACCACCGGCCGTCCAACCTGGACGAGCTGCGCCGGTTGGTGGCCGGCGCGGACCGGGTCCGGGCGGTCGGTACCGGGCACTCGTTCAACCGGCTCGGCGACACCACCGGCGTGCAGGTGTCGGTGGCGGGGCTGCCGCCGACCATCGTGCTCGACCGCGACCGGGGCACCGTCACGGTCGCCGCCGGGCTGCGGTACGGCGACCTGGCCACCGCGCTGCACGCCGAGGGGTACGCGGTGGCGAACCTCGCCTCGCTGCCGCACATCTCGGTGGCCGGCGCGGTCGCCACCGCAACCCACGGTTCCGGACCGGCCCACGGCAACCTGGCCACCGCCGTGGCCGCGCTGGAACTGGTCACCGCCGACGGCGACCTGCTCACCGTGGACCGCGCCGACCCCCGGTTCGCCGGGCTGGTGGTCCACCTCGGCGCGCTGGGCGTGGTCACCCGGCTCACCCTCGACGTGGTGCCCGCCTTCGAGGTGCGGCAGTACGTCCGGCTCGGCCTGCCCCGCGCGGCCCTGGACGACGCGCTCGGCGCGGCCTACAGCGTCAGCGTCTTCACCGGCTGGCGGTCACCCCGGTTCGACCAGGTGTGGCTCAAGCAGCGGGCCGACCAGCCGCCGCCCCCGGCGGACTGGCTGGACACCCGGACCGCCGACACGCCCCGCCACCCGGTGCCCGGGATGCCGGCGCAGAACTGCACCGAACAGCTCGGCGTGCCCGGGCCGTGGCACGAGCGGCTGCCGCACTTCCGGCTCGGCTTCACCCCGAGCAGCGGCGACGAACTCCAGTCCGAGTGGCACCTGGCCCGCTCGGACGGCGCCGCGGCGCTGGCCGCGCTCGACCCGGCGGCCGAGCGGATCGCCGCCGTGCTCCAGGTCTGCGAGCTGCGTACGGTGGCCGCCGACGGGTTGTGGCTGAGCCCGAACCACGAGCGCGACAGCCTGGCCGTCCACTTCACCTGGGTCGGCGACCCGGCCGCGGTGGCGCCGGTGCTCGACGAGGTGGAGGAGCGGCTCGCGCCATTCGCCCCGCGCCCCCACTGGGGCAAGCTCTTCACCCGCGACCCGGCCGCCGCCTATCCCCGCCACGACGGCTTCCGCGCCCTGCTGCGGGAGTTCGACCCGGCCGGCAAGTTCCGCACCGCGTTGCTGGACCGTTACTTCCCGCGATACTGACCTGCGAGGGCTAGGAGCGGCCGGCGGTCATCTGCTCGCGCATGCTGCCGCGCTGCACCGCGCGGCTGATGTCGCTGGGCGAGACGATCCCGACCAGCCGCTGGTCGGCCACCACGAGCGCCCGGCCGTCGGCGCACTGGCTGAGCCGGGGGAGCAGGTCGGTGAGCTGCTCGTCCGGGTTGGCGAGCACCAGTTCCTCGGCCCGGCAGGAGACCTCGGCCAGGGTGGTCGCGGCGCGCCGGTCGGGGGCGATGCCGCGGACCCGGTCGAGGGTGACCAGCCCGACCGGCCGGCCCTCCTCGGTCAGCGGCAGCGCCGAGTGCCGGTACGCGAAGAGGTAGTGGTCGACGAAGTCGGCGACAGTCATCTCCCCGGAGGCGGTCTGCGGCTGCGGGGTCATCACCTCGGCGACGCGGATGCCGCGCAGCGCGCTGCCCATCCGGGCCTGGCGCTCCTCCATGCCGGCCGCGCCGATCAGGAACCAGCCGATGAGCGCCAGCCAGAGCCCGCCCACCCCGCTGCCGGCCAGGAACTGCCAGAGCCCCAGCCCGATCAGCAGCGCGCCGAGGACCCAGCCGGCCCGGGCCGCCACCACCGACGCCTTCGTCCGGTCGCCGGTGGCCTTCCACACCGCCGCCCGCAGCAGCCGTCCGCCGTCCAGCGGGGCGGCCGGCAGCACGTTGAAGACCGCCAGCAGCACGTTGATGCCGGCCAGCCAGGACAGCGAGCCGAGCAGCAGGCCGTGCACGCCGGCCAGGGCGAGCAGCGCCGCGATCGCGCCGAAGAACAGCCCGATGATCAAGCTGACCAGTGGCCCCACGCCGGCGATGCGCAGCTCGGCGCCCGGGTCGCGGGCCTCGCCCTTCAGCTCGGAGACGCCGCCGAAGAGCCAGAGCGTGATCCCCTCGACCTCGATGCCGTTGCGCTTGGCGACCACCGCGTGGGCCACCTCGTGGGCGAGCAGACCGAGGAAGAAGACCACCGCGGCGGCCAGCCCGGCGGCGACGTACGCCACGACCGAGTGGCCCGGGTACGCGCGGGGGAACTGGCTGGCGGACAGCGCCCACGCGATCAGCAGGAAGATGACCAGGACGCTCCAGTTGACCCCGACGGGTACACCCGCGATCCGGCCAAGCCGGAAGCTCGCCCTCATATCCCCGTCATACCCGTCCAAGTCGGTGCCACACCCGGCCGGAGGGTCCCTGTCGCGCCGCCGTGTCCCTGCCCAGCGGCTGCTGGCCGCCAAGGGCCTGCCGGCCGGCACCGGCTCGCTGCTGCGGATGCGCCTGGCCCACCCCGACCTGCGCGAGCAGTTGAGCGTGCGCGCACAAGTACAACCTGGCCGATGTCGTCATGATGGAGGACGACGGGGACACCAACTACTCGGCACGCTGAGCACCACCAGCAGCGCCGGAAGTACGGCGCGGGCGGCAACAGCTGGATGGACGTCGTCCCGTACTGGGTCTCGGAACTCTGACGCGCGGGGGTCGACGGCCCGCTCTCGCCCTCGCAACTGAGGTGGACCGTCGGTTCGGTGCTGCCGCCCCCGGCCCGGCTCGGCTGCGTGGTCACCGACGAGGACGAGACGCCTCCTGCTGTCTGACCTAGTCGGCCGTTCCAGCGGGAACCACCCAGGCGGTGGGCTGCCCGGTGATCGCGGTGATCAGGTCGAAGTCGCCGTCGTAGTGGAGGACGGTGAGGTCGTGCCGTTCGGCGGTGGCGGCAATCAGCAGATCCGCCATGGAGAGCGCCCGGTGGTTGCCCTTGTGCAACGCCTGCACCTGGATGTCGATTGCGCGATCCCAGACCTCGTCGGGCATCGACAGCCATCGGAAGCCGCTCAGCATCCATCGGGCCCGCTGTGCATCCTTGGCAGTGCGGGCGCTGTGGATGACCTCTATCTCGACCGCCCCGCACACCGCAAGCAGCCCTCGGTCGGAGAGTTCGTCGAGCACCGGAGCCACGCGTAGCTTGGGCCAGCGGGCGAGGGCCGACTTGTCCAGCAGGTAATGCTCTCGATTCACGCCGCGTCCGGCTCGGCCGTCTCGACGGGGCCCGTCAGATCGGGCAGCCCTCCGCTCTTGAGCCAGTCGGCGAACTGCCGCCGCTTCTCACGGTCGGCGACAGCTTTGAGCGCGGCGTTGACGGTGGCTTTCTTGGTAGTGGTGCCGAGGATCTTGGCCGCCTCGGCGAGTAGCTCGTCATCGACATCAAGGATCGTTCGGCTCACGGCAACTCCTCCGGTAGCGACATCCCGTCGATGATATCAATTCGACTCTTCCTTGATATCACGTCCTTCTGAGTCGCCATGCCGACACGGGCAGGGGCATGAATACCGGTCGCCCCCTGCCCGATAGTTGCGAAATGGCGGCTCTGATTGACGAGGGTGATGATCCGTACCTCTGGCTGGAGGACCTCGATGGTGCGGACTCCGCCGGGTGGGTGCGGGACTGCAACGCGGAGACCATCGCCGCGCTGACCGGGAGCGAGCGGTTCACCGCTCTGCGGACTGAGATCCGGCAGGTGCTGGATGCCGACGGCCGCATTCCCTACCCCCGCTGGCGCGGCGACCATCTCTGCTACGACTTCTGGACCGACGCGGCCCATCCGCGTGGGCTGTGGCGGCGCACCACCCTCGACCAGTACCGTCGGCCCGAGCCCGAGTGGGACGTGCTGATCGACCTGGACGCGCTAGCCGTCGAGGAGGGGGAGAACTGGGTCTGGCAGCAGGTGACGGTGCTTCGCCCCGGCTACCAGCGCTGCCTGATCAGCCTGTCCCGCGGCGGCGCCGACGCGGTCGTGGTGCGGGAGTTCGACCTGGCCCGCCGTGCCTTCGTCGCAGAGGGGTTCAGCCTGCCCGAGGCCAAGAGCACCGTCTGCTGGATCGACTTCGACCACATCTACGTCGCCACCGACTTCGGGCCCGGGTCGCTCACCACCTCCGGGTATCCGCGCGTCGTCAAGCGCTGGCGGCGGGGCACCCCGCTGACCGAGGCCGCCGTCGTACACGAGGGGCGCCCGGACGACATCGGCGTCTACGCCTCGCACGACCCGACCCCCGGGTTCGAGCGCGACTTCGTGGGCCGCAGCCTGGACTTCTACCGCACCGAGAATTACCTGCTCACCGACGCCGGCGAGCGGACCCGGATCGATGTGCCCGAGGACGCGCGGTGGGACGTGCACCGGGAGTGGCTGCTGGTGAGGCTGCGATCGTCGTGGACGGTCGACGGGATGACGCACCCGGCGGGCGCGCTGCTGGCGACCCGGTTCGACGCGTTCCTCGCCGGCGGGCGGGAGCTGACGGTGCTGTTCCGGCCGGACAGCCGCACGACGCTGAGCTACCACGTCTGGACCCGGAACCATTTGATCCTGGCCACCCTCGTCGACGTGCGGAGCCGGCTGGAGGTGCTGACACCCGACAGGACGGGTTGGCGGCGCGAGCCGCTCACGGGGGTGCCGGAGTCCGAGCACAGCCAGATCGTGGAGACCGACCCGGACCACGGCGACGACTATCTGCTCGCCGCGGAGGGGTTCCTGCAACCGTCGACGCTGCGGCTCGGGCGGGTCGGCGGCACGACGGAGACGGTCAAGCGGGAGCCGGCGTACTTCGACGCGGTGGGCCTGACGGTCCGCCAGTTCTTCGCCGCCTCCGCCGACGGTACCCGGGTGCCGTACTTCGTGGTCGGGGATCCGGGCGGGCCCGGCGGGCCGACGCTGCTCACCGGCTACGGCGGGTACGAGCACTCGATGACCGCGGGCTACGACGGGGTCATCGGGCGCGGCTGGCTGGCCCGCGGCGGCACGTACGTGGTGGCGAACATCCGCGGCGGCGGGGAGTACGGCCCGGAGTGGCACCGCGCGGCGATCCGGGAGAACCGGCTCCGGGCGTACGAGGACTTCGCGGCGGTGGCCGCCGACCTGGTGACGCGCGGGATCACCACGCCCGAGCAGTTGGGCGTGGAGGGCGGCAGCAACGGTGGGCTGCTGGCGGGGGTGATGCTGACTCGTTACCCGGAGCTGTTCGGAGCGGTCGTCGCGCAGGTGCCGGTACTGGACATGCGGCGCTACCACCTGCTGCTGGCCGGCGCCTCGTGGATCGCCGAGTACGGCGACCCGGACCGGGAGGAGGACTGGGCCTACCTGCGCGAGTACTCGCCGTACCACAACGTCCGCGGCGACCGGCGGTTCCCGCCGGTCCTGTTGATCACCTCGACGCGCGATGACCGGGTGCATCCCGGGCACGCCCGGAAGATGGCGGCCCGGCTGCGCGAGCACGGCCACCAGGTGGCGTACTACGAGAACGTCGAAGGCGGGCACGGCGCGGCGGCGAACAACGAGCAGAGCGCCTTCATCTGGGCGCTGGCGTTCGAGTTCCTGTGGCGGACGCTGGTCGGACCGGCATGGCAGCCCTTACCACGCCAGGCGTCACCGCTCCGTGAGGTTAGTTCCGACCGCTCGGTGCTGCCGTAAGTCGGCCCACTTGCCACGCCCTGGGTCACTGCCCGCCCCGTCGCGCAAGGTCAGGGGCGGCGGGGGGCCGTGCTGACGACGGTGGGCGAGAACTCGTTCGCCGCCTCCACGGCCCACTCCAGCGCGAAGTCCGCCTCCTCCTTCCAGCCCGGCTCGCCGCCCACAAAATGCGACCGACCCGGGAACTCCCGGTAGCTGGTGACCGCCGTCGAGCCGCGGTAGAGGTTGGCGCACGAGGACGCCAGTGAGGGCGGCACCACGTGGTCCTCGCCGCCGGCCGTCACCAGCAGCGGCGCCCGGTCGGACCGCTTGGTGTCGGCCGCCGTCGCCGATTTCGGGTCCACGTTGGCGAACGCACCCTCGAAGAAGACGTGGCCCGCGGCGGGCACCGCGTACCGCTCCCAGGCGGCGTCCGAGTTTTCCGCGCTGATGGTGTTGCCGAAGGTGTACCGGAAGTCCTCGCGGGTGAACGGCACCGCGCGGTGCCGGTTCGCCGGGTTCCGCAGGATGGAGAACCCGGAGCGCAGGGTGCTGAGCGGTAGCTTCAGCACGCCCTTCACCGCCACCGGGTGCAGGCCGACGACGGCGGCGCCGAGGCCCCGGTCCATCAGCAGTTGGGCGATGAGGCCGCCGAACGAGTGCCCCATGATGATCGGCGGGCGGGGCAGTCCGCGGATGATCGCCGTGTAGTGGTCGACGATTCCGGTGACCCGCTGCGCGGCGATCGGCGTCGGGTCCTCCCGCAGCCGCTCGACCTCGACGTCCATTCCCGGCCAGGCCGGGGTGAGCACCTTGAAGCCGCGCGCCGCGTACCGGTCGGACCAGTGCTCCCAACTGCGTGAGGTCATCCAGAGGCCGTGGATCAGCACGACCGTGTCGACCCGTCCCGTTGGTGTGCCCATGCCCTGACCTCCCTGGTGCCGCGACGACTGGGCCGGGCGGGGGTTACCCGGCCCGGCCGCCCTCACTCGCGCTGGGGACGTACGTGGCGACGCCCCGGACCAGCAGGTCGACGCCGAACAGGAACCGCTCGTCGCCGCCGCCCTCCATGAGGTCGTCCAGGTGGCTCCTGACGTTCGGGTACGTCTCGGCGGGCAGGCTCCCGTAGTAGGTGCGCAACTGCTGGGACAGCCCGGCCCACCAGGTCTCCCGGTCCTGCCCGGAGGCCTGCACCTTCTCCGCGTAGAGGGCGCCCTCGTAGGCGTCGCCGGCGATGTAGAGGAAGAGCCGGTCGAGGAACCACGCCGCCTGGCGGGGCGGCACCCCGCCGGCGAGCAGGATGGCGAGCATCCCCTCGGTGACCCGCAGTGCGTTCGGGCCGGTCGGGATGGTGGCGAGCGAGGCGAGCGCCAGGTTGGTGTGGGTGGCGTAGACCCGGTACGCCTGAAGGGCCACCTCCCGGATCTGCTCGGCCCACCGGGCCGGCTCCGGGTCCGGCACGACGATCTCGGCGCTGGCCCGGTCGACCAGCAGTTCGAGCAGTTCCTCCTTGCCGGAGACGTGGGCGTAGAGCGAGGCGGGGCCGGTGCCCAGCTCCTGGGCCACCCGCCGCATGCTCAGCGCGCCGAGCCCCTCCCGGTTGATCAGGGCGAGGGCGGCGTCGACCACGGCCTGCTGGCTCAGCGGCCGGCGGGTCGCCCGGCTGCGCGGCCGGGTACGCCACGGGGGCGCGGGGGTTTCGCTCACGGACGACCTCCGGGATCGGGCGGACGCGAACATCGTACTTGCTGCGAACGCCGTTCGTTGATAGAACAGCGTTCGTCAACGAACAGTGTTCGCTTCCGATCGGGGGATCCTTGACCACCGAACTCACCGCGCCGCACCCCGCGGCGCCGGCCGTCGCGGGTCACCGCTGGCGCTGGATCGCCCTCGCGGTGATCCTCACCGCCGAGGTGATGGACCTGCTCGACGTGCTGGTCACGAACCTCGCCGGCCCCGCGATCCGGGCCGACCTCGGCGGCTCGCCCACCGTCATCCAGTGGATCGGCGCCGGCTACACCCTAGCCATGGCCGTCGGACTGGTCACCGGCGGCCGCCTCGGCGACCTGTACGGCCGCCGCCGGATGTTCCTGATCGGGGTGCTCGGCTTCACCGCCGCCTCGGCGGCCTGCGCGCTCGCGGGCAGCCCCGGCACGCTGATCGCGGCCCGGGTGGCCCAGGGCCTGCTCGGCGCGCTGCTCCTCCCACAGGGACTCGGCCTGATCAAGGAGATGTTCCCGCCGGAGCAACTCGCCGCCGCCTTCGGCGCGTTCGGCCCGGTGATGGGGATCTCCGCGGTCGGCGGCCCGATCCTGGCCGGCTGGCTGGTCCACGCCGACCTGGCCGGCACCGGCTGGCGCGCCATCTTCCTCATCAACGTCCCGCTCGGCCTGCTCGCCGCCCTGGGTGCGGCCCGCTTCCTGCCGGCCTCCCGCCCCGGCCACGCCACCCGGCTCGACCTGCCCGGCGTCGCGCTGCTCTCGGTCGCGGTGTTCCTGCTGGTCCACCCGCTCGTGCAGGGCCGCGAGCTGGGCTGGCCCGCGTGGAGCTTCGCGATGCTCGCCGGCGCGGTCGTCGTGCTGGCCGTCTTCGCCCGCTACGAGCAGCGCCGGCAGCGGGCCGGCCGGGACCCGCTGGTGGTGCCCGCCCTGTTCCGCCGCCGCGCCTTCACCGGCGGTCTGGTCGCGGGGCTGGCCTTCTTCACCGCGCTGGCCGGCTTCTCGCTGGTCTTCAGCCTCTACCTCCAACTCGGCCTCGGTTGGTCGCCGCTGCGCGCCGGGCTGGCCGGCGTGCCCCAGGCGCTCGGCATGGTGGCCGCCTTCGTGCTCGCCGGAGCCGGCCTGGCCCAGCGGCTCGGCCGGCGCCTCATCCACCTCGGACTCGGGGTGGTGCTGGCCGGCGTCGCCGGGATGCTGCTCACCCTCACCCTGACCGGCGCCGACGTCACCCCGTGGCGGATGACGCCCGCGCTGCTGGCGGTCGGCTTCGGCATGGGCCTGGTCATGGCGCCGTTCTTCGACATCGTGCTCTCCGGGGTCGAGGAGGCGGAGACCGGCTCGGCGTCCGGCACGCTCACCGCCGTGCAGCAGCTCGGCGGCGCGCTCGGCGTGGCGCTGCTCGGCACGGTCTTCTTCGACGGGCTGACCGACTCGGTGTCGCACGCCGTTCGGGTCACCCTTCTCGCCGAGCTGGGCCTGCTGCTGGTCACCGTGGCGGGCGCGTTCCTGCTGCCCCGTCGGGCCCGCGAGGGGGACGGCGGCGGACACTGAGCGCCGACCCCTGACAAATGTCACGGTCGGAAGATGACGGCCGCTCCGGGGACCGGACCGCCGGTCCCCGGAGCATCGTTGTCATGACCGACACGCACCCTGCCGTCGAGCTGGCCGGACTCACCAAGACCTTCGGCCCGGTGACCGCCGTCGACGGGCTCGACCTCCGCATCGCCCCGGGCGAGGTGGTGGCCTTCCTCGGCCCCAACGGCGCCGGCAAGACCACCACCGTGGACATGCTGCTCGGGCTGGCCCGCCCGGACGCCGGCACCGTCCGGCTCTTCGGCGGCACGCCCGCCGAGGCCGTCCGGCTCGGCCGGGTCGCCGCCGTGATGCAGACCGGCGGCCTGCTCAAGGACCTCACCGTCGGCGAGACGGTACGGATGACCGCGCACTTCTACGGCCACACCCGGCCGGCCACCGAGGTGCTGGAGCGGGCCGGCATCGCCGGCATCGCCGACCGCCCGGTGGGCAAGTGCTCCGGCGGCCAGCAGCAGCGGCTGCGCTTCGCCCTGGCGCTGCTGCCCGACCCCGACCTCATGGTGCTCGACGAGCCGACCACCGGGATGGACGTCGAGGGGCGCCGGGACTTCTGGCAGGCCATCCGGGCCGACGCCCGCTCCGGCCGCACCGTCCTGTTCGCCACCCACTACCTGGACGAGGCCGACGCGTACGCGGACCGGATCGTGCTGGTCCGCCAGGGCCGGGTGGTCGCCGACGGCACCACCGCCGAGATCAAGAACCTGGCCGCCGGCCGGGTGGTCCGAGCCACCCTGCCCGGCGCCGACCAGGCCGCCTTGGCGGCGCTGCCCGGCGTGCAGTCGGTCGAGGTGCGCGGCGACGCCGTGCTGGTCCACACCGAGGACTCCGACGCTGTCGCCCGGCACCTGCTGACCCGGACCCGGGCCCGGGACCTGGAGATCACCTCGCGCAACCTCGAGGACGCCTTCCTCGCCCTGACCACCACCGCCGCCTGACCGCCGACCGCGCCGAACCCGGAGCCCTGAGATGACCGTCACCGCCCCGTCCGCCACCACCTCCTCCCACCGGGCCGGGAACCGCCGGCCCCCCGCCCTGGGCGGCTTCTCGACCGCCGTGCTCGGCATCGAGATCCGCCGGGTGCTGCGCAACCGCCGCACGCTGATCTTCATCCTGGTCATGCCGGCGGTGTTCTTCCTGCTGTTCGGCCTGCCGCAGCGCGGCCAGAACCTGGACAACGGCCTGCCGGTCACCGGCTGGATCATGATCAGCCTGGCCGTCTACGCGGCCATGGTGGCCACCACCAGCGCCGGAGCGGCCGTCGCCACCGAACGGGCGCTGGGCTGGAGCCGGCAGCTGCGGCTCACCCCGCTGCGCCCGGCCGCGTACGTGGCCACGAAGGTGGCCACCGCCATGGTGCTCGGCCTGCTCGGCGTGCTGGTGGAGTTCGCCGTCGGCGCCGCCTCCGGGGTCCGGTTGCCGGCACACGTGTGGGTGGAGTCCGGCCTGACCGCCTGGATCGGCTCCCTCGTCTTCGCCGCACTCGGCCTCTTCGTCGGCTACCTCGCCCCGGCCGAGAACGTCATGCAGTTCATGGGCCCGGTGCTGGCCGTCCTGGCCATGCTCGGCGGCCTGTTCGTCCCGCTCGACGTGCTGCCCCACGCGCTCCAGCAGATCGCCAAGTTCACCCCGGTGTACGGCGTCGGCCAGCTCGCCCGGGCGCCGCTGACCGGAGCCGGGCTCGACTGGGTCGCGGTCGGCAATGTGGCCGGCTGGACCGCCCTCTTCGGCCTCGGCGCGGCCCGGCTGTTCCGCCGCGACACCACCCGCGTCTGACGCGGGGCCGCGGAGGTTAGCGTGTTCACCGTGGGCCTGCCGCGCGACCAGAGCCGGCCGGTGAGCCGCCGCTGGCGGATCACCGGCTGGCTCCTGGCCGCGGTCTGGCTCTTCTTCCTCAACATCCCGCTGCTCACCGCCCTGCACCAGCCCGAGGTCTGGCGGCGGGTGCTGGGCGCGGTCACCCTGGTCGCCTTCGGCCTGCTCTACGTCTGGGTGTTCGAGTGGGCGCGCGGCCGGCGGCAGGCGCACCGGAACATCCCCCGCGGTCGGGCCTGGACGGCCCTGGCGGCGCTGCTCGGGCTCGGCCTCGCCGGCATCCCCGGGACCGAGGGGGACTGGCTGACCACACTGGTCTTCGTCGCGGCGGCGGCGGTGTTCCTGCTGCCGTCGCGGGAGGCGCTGCTGGTGGTCGTACTGGCCGCGTTCACCCCGCCGGTGACGGCGGCGCTGGTGCCCGGCTGGGAGGCCGAGGGGACGGTGGTCTTCGCCGTCGTGCTCGCCTCGTTCGCGATGTTCGGGGTGAGCCGGCTGGCCCAGCGCAACGCCGAGCTCCAGGCCGCCCAGCAGGAGATCGGCCGGCTGGCGGTCGCCGAGGAGCGGGCCCGCACCGCGCGGGACCTGCACGACATCCTCGGGCACTCGCTGACCGTGGTGGCGGTCAAGGCGGAGCTGGCCGGGCGGCTGCTGGAGCTGGATCCGGCCAAGGCGGCCACCGAGATCGCCGACATCGAGCGGCTGGCCCGGCAGGCCCTCGCCGACGTGCGGGGCACCGTCGGGGCGTACCGCGGGGTGAACCTGGCGACGGAGCTGGCCGGCGCCCGCTCGGCGCTGGCCGCCGCGGGCATCGCCGCCGACCTGCCGGAGACGGCGCCGGCACTGCCGGCGGAGCGGGACGAGCTGTTCGGCTGGACGGTCCGCGAGGGGGTGACCAACGTGGTCCGGCACAGCGGCGCCCGGCGCTGCGAGATCCGCGTCGACCCGACGGCCGTGGAGATCCGCGATGACGGCCGGGGGCCGGCCGGCGAGCCGGAGGCGGCCGGCCACGGCCTGGTGGGGCTCCACGAGCGGGCCCGGCGGCTGGACGCCACGGTCACCGTCGGTCGCCCCCGCGGTGGGCGCGGCTTCCTGCTCCGGGTGACGCTGCCCGGCACCGGACGGGGGGCGACCGGATGACCGAGCCGATCAGGCTGCTGCTCGCCGACGACCAGGCACTCGTCCGGGGCGCGCTCGCCGCGCTGCTGTCGATGGAGCCGGACCTGACCGTGGTGGCCGAGGTGGGACGGGGCGACGAGGTGGTGCCCGCGGCGCTGCGGACCCGGCCCGACGTGGCCCTGCTCGACGTGGAGATGCCCGGCCTGGACGGGGTCGCGGCGGCCGCGGCGCTGCGGGCCGCGCTGCCCGGCTGCCGGGTGCTCGTGGTGACCACCTTCGGCCGCCCCGGCTACCTGCGGCGGGCCATGGAGGCCGGCGCGAACGGCTTCGTGGTCAAGGACACCCCGGCCCGGCAGCTCGCCGACGCGGTCCGCCGGGTGCACGCGGGGCTGCGGGTGGTCGATCCGACGCTCGCCGCGGAGACGCTGGCCACCGGGCCGAGCCCGCTCACCGAACGGGAGACCGAGGTGCTGCGCACGGCCCGGGGCGGCGGCACGGTCGCCGAACTGGCCGCGACGCTGCACCTCTCCGAGGGGACGGTGCGCAACCACCTCTCCGCGGCGATCGGCAAGACCGGCGCCCGCAACCGGGCCGACGCGGTCCGGGTGGCCGAGGAGAACGGCTGGCTGCTCGGCGACTGAGCCGGCTCAGGCGGTGGCCGGCGGGGCGGGAAGCTGGTCCACCACCACGACCGCGGTGCCGGGGCGCAGCGCGGCGAGGAGCTGCCGCTGGCCGCTGCGGGTGAGCCGGATGCAGCCGTTGGTGACGTTCTTGCCGAGCGTGTCGTCGGTGTACCAGCTGTGCAGTCCGATGTGCGCGCCGCGCAGCCCGGTCGGCACCGCGCCCGGGTCGTCGGGGATCGCGCCGAGGGCGAAGATGTCCACGCCGCCGTAGACGTCCTGCGGGGGCGGGGTGCGGCCCAGGACGAAGGTGCGGCCCAGCGGGGTGGACTGGCCGGGCATGCCGAGACTGACCTCCCAGGAGCGCACCGCGCGGCCGTCCCGGAACCAGGTGAGCCGGTGCGGCCGGCGTTCCACCACGATCTGGTCGGGCAGCGCGGCCGTGCTCCAGCCGCCTTCCGGCAGCCAGGCGATCCGGCGGTTGGCCGAGGGGAGCAGGACCGCGGTCCAGCCGACCCGCCGCTCGACGATCGGCACGGTCAGCTCGACGCCGCTGATGGTGGGGGCGAGGAAGGCCAGCGGACGGCCGCCCGGCGCGTCGTAGGCGGCCACGGTCCGGGTCGGTGTCAGCCCCTCGGCCAGCGGCCGGGTGTCGGCCGGGCCCGGGTCGGCGGGGAACCCGCCGGGTGCCGGGTCGTAGGTGACCACCGGCAGGTCGTCCGGGGCGGGCGCGGCGGCCGGCACGGACTCCTCGGGGGACGGACTCGGCTCGTCGGGAGCGGGCGGGATCGCCGCGGTGGGTGCGGCGGCGACCGGCGCCGGGGCCGGACCGGCCGTAAGGGCGCGCCCGACCAGCAGCGCGGCCGCCAGCAGCACCGGTACGCCGACCGCGGCGAGCAGCCAGCCGAGCGCCCAGCGCGAGAACAATCGGTCAAACAGCACGATTGGTACTGTAATCGGGCGGGAGGCCCCCCGCGCCGCGAAACGGCGGTGCGGGGGGCCTCCGGGTTGGGTGGGGGGCGGTCGGATCGCGCCGCCGGAGCCGGTCAGGACAGCTTGGCGCCCAGGTGGATGGCGATCGCGTCGTGCGCGTTGACGGTCGCGGCGAACCAGCCGCTCGCGTCCACGGTGATCACCGGACCGCTGCACGAGCCGTTGCTGAAGTCGCCGTGGATGACGTCGCAGTAGCGGCCGGCGGGCAGCCCCGTGTAGTAGGACCGGCCGGTGATGGCGAAGTCCTCGTCGTTGAGGGTGAGGTAGCCCTTGCCGGCCCGGCTGAACGCGATGTGCTGGTAGCCGTTGTCGTACCAGTTGGCGACGCCGGCGCCCTGGGTGGCGTTGGCGAAGCCGACCATGTTGGCGATCACCCGCCAGCGGTGCTCGCACTCCCAGCCCGAGTAGCAGGTGGTGTTCGACGTCTTGTTGCTGGCGTCCGAGGGTGGGCCCTGGTCCTTGTTGCTGAACGTGTAGCTCGACATCACCGCCGGGGTGCCGTACGGCCAGGCGAGCATGAAGGCGTTCGCGAGCGCGTACTCGCCGCGGTCGCGGTAGGTCAGCACGCCGCCGTCGCGCTGGGTGTCGTGGTTGTCGGTGAAGACCACCGCGGAGCCGCCGGGCAGGTAGCCCCAGGACTCGCCGAAGTTCCGCAGGTACGCCAGCCGCTCGCTGTTGAACATCCGGGCCAGGTCCTTGCCGTACCGGAACTCGTGCACGTCGCCGTTGCCGGTGTACTCGGTCGGCTGGATCGGCTCGCCGGCGCCGTAGATGACCTCCTGCACGAGGTACGCCGAGCGGGACAGCTTGCCCTTGATGGCGGCGATGTCGGCGGCCGGCATGTGCTTGCTGGCGTCCAGCCGGAAGCCGTCGACGCCGAGCGAGAGCAGGTCGTTGAGGTACGTGGCGAGCCGGGTGCGCACGTAGTCCGACTCGGTCTTCAGGTCGGCGAGGTTGACCAGCTCGCAGTTCTGCACCTCGTACCGGTCGCCGTAGTTGGCGATGTCGTTGTTGCCGTTGCGGCCGCAGTAGTGGAAGTCCTGCGAGCCGTAGGTGCCCGGGTAGTCGTAGTGGCCGTAGGTGCTGCCGGCCCAGCCGGTGCCGCCGTTGTCCTGGCCGGACATGTGGTTGACCACGGCGTCGACGATCACCTTGACGCCGGCGTTGTGGCAGGTGTTCACCATCGCCTGGAACTGGGCGCGGGTGCCCTTGCGGGACTCGATCCGGTAGCTGACCGGTTGGTAGGCCACCCACCACTGGTTGCCCTTGACGTGCTCCTGCGGCGGGCTCACCTGGACGTAGCCGTAGCCCTTCGGGCCGAGCACGGTGGTGCACTCGTTGGCCACCGAGGTCCAGTTCCACTCGAAGAGCTGGACGATGACCTTCTTGCTGCCGGGGGTGGAGGCGGCGGCCGGGGGAGCCGCCACGGTGGTCGGGACGAGCAGGCTGGCGGCCAGGCCCAGGGCGAGGGCCGCCGAACGGCATCGACGTCGATGCATCGGGACTCCTGAGGGGGTGCGGCGCGGGGGAAAGGATCAGTGCCGACTTCTTGCAAGTCGGACTGAAATTTTCGGCAAGGTTACAAGCGTGTTGCAAGACCTGTCAACGCATGGACATGCGTCGTTGCGAAACGCGCTACACGCGCCCCGGCGCAGGGTTCGACGGACCGGCCGAGAAATTCGCACCGGAGGTGATCCGCCCGTGCCGTCCCTTCCGTACTGGAGGACGGAGCAGGGTCGGCCGGTGGGGCGCCGCCGCGAGACGATCGAGGAGCAGATGGCCCGGGCAGAGCAGAACGAGAACGCGACGACCGTCCGGACCACCAGCAGCAGCCGTGGTGCCCGGACGATGTCGAGGTCCGCGATGGTGGCGCTCGCCGCGTCCGCGCTCGCCGTCGCCTGGGCCGGCCTGGAACTGGCCGGCGCCGGCACCGTCATGTACTCGTACGGATTCTTCTTCACCGAGTTCTTCGCCGGGGTGGTCGCCCTGGTCTCGCTCAGCCTCACCGTGATGCTCGGGCTGCTCGCCACCGACCGGCTGGTGCTGCTCATCCGGCACCGGGTGCTGCTCCAGTCGGCCCACCGGGCCACCGGCGTTCTCGGCGTGGCCGGGCTGGTCTTCCACGTGATCACCAAGATCTCGACCGGCCGGGCCGCGCCGACCGACGCGGTGGTGCCGTTCCTCGGCGGCCGGGGCCTCTACGTCGGGCTGGGCACCGTGGCCGCGCTGCTGATGGTCGGCGTGCTCTGGACCGGCATCGTGCGGGTCCGGTTCGCCGGCGTCGGTCCGAAGTGGTTCTGGCGCGCGCTGCACTCCATGGCGTACGTCTCCTGGCCGTTCGCGCTGCTGCACGGGCTCAACGCCGGCCGGTCGGCGAAGACCTGGGTGGTGCTGAGCTACCTGGTCTGCGTGCTGCTGGTGGTGGTGGCGCTGCTGGTCCGGCTCTCGGTCCACCTCGGCAAGCGCAGCCGGGAGCAGCACCAGGCCGCCGCGCTGAACAAGGCGATGGCCGGCAAGGGGGAGGAGCGCACCGGCCTGCTCGCCGGGCTGACCCGCCGCCGGGCCACCGCCAAGGAGGAGAGCCACTCCGGTCGGGGCCGCGAGGGCGGCTGGGCCGAGGCCACCGCCACCTGGACCGCGCCGGCCGGCACCGCCCGGCGCCGCGACCCCGAGCGGTTCGCCGTACCCGTGGTGCCGGAACCCGGGACGCTGCGCGAGCCGGTCCGCGCGGCGGCCGCC
>NZ_MUYZ01000084.1:0-22288 GCF_003013775.1 Micromonospora sp. MH33 | reverse complement strand
CGTCGCCGCCGGGCACCGGCCCGGCGGTGGCGACGGGCGGCAGCGGCGCGGTCGGGTCGGCGGCCAGCAGCCGGCGGAAGCCGTCGGCGAAGGCGTCCACCCGCTCCGCGGGGACGTGCCGGTGGTCGTACTGGACGGTGAGGGCGAGCCGGCCGGTGTCGGCGGCCAGTTCGGCGTCGACGGCGAGGCTGAACGCCACGTCCACGGTGATGCCCCGGCTGTCCACGATGCGGCTGCCGCCGGCGGCCGGGTCGCTCGGGAAGTGGGTCCAGTTGAAGAAGTGGTCGAAGCGGGGGCCGGCCCCGCCGGCGCGGACGATCTCGGCGAGCGGGAACCGGTGGTGCCCCATCAGCTCCCGTTCGGCCCGCCACACCTCGGCGGCCAGCTCGGCCGGGGACCGGGTGCCCAGCGTGACGCTCACCGGCACGGTGTTGAGGAACAGCCCGAGGGTGGCGTCGCTGCCCTCGCCCTCCGGCCGGCCGCCGACCACCAGGCCGCTGACCACGTCGTCCCGCCCGGCGAGTTCGCCGACCAGCCGCAGGTGCACGGCGAGCAGCCAGGACTTGACCGGCACCCCGACGGCCCGGGCCGCCCCGGTCACCCGGTCGGTCGTGTCGGCCCGCAGCGGCACCCGCTGGGTGGTGGTGGTCCGTGGTTGCGCCCCGCCGAGCAGCAGCGGCGGCACCGCGCCGGCGCCGTCCAGCCAGAACCGGCGGGCGGCCGGGTCGGCCAGGGCCTGCCGTTCCGCCGCCACGTACTCGCGGAACGGCAGCCCGGGGTCGGCCGGACGGGGTTCCCCGGCCCGCTCCCCGTCGTACGCGGCGAGCAGGTCGGTGAGGAAGCGGTGCAGGCTCCAGCCGTCGAGGATGCCGTGGTACTCGGCGACGATCAGGGTGAACCCGTCGGCGTCCTCCCGGACGGCGTGCAGCCGCAGCAGCGGAGGGCGTGCCCAGTCGAAGGGGCGTACCCGCTCCTGGGCGACGAGGTCGTCGATCCGCGCCCGGCGGGCCTGCGGGTCGGCGCCGGCCAGGTCGGTCACCGGCACCTCGACCGGCACGTCCGCGTGCACCAGCTGCAACGGCTCGGTGTACGCGCCCAGCGCGAACCCGGTCCGCAGCACCGGATGGGCGGCCACCAGACCGGCCAGCGCGCGGCGCAGCGCCGCCGCGTCCAGCGGCGCGGCGACCCGGTGCGCGGTGACGTTGTGGTACATGGCCGGGTCGCCGGTCAGCTCGCCGTGGTAGACCATGCCCTGCTGGAGGACGGTCATCGGGTACGCGTCGGCGAGCCCGTCGGGCAGCCGCTCCCGGTCGACGTCGGCCACCAGGGCGAACCGCCCGGTCTCCGGCGCGGCGGACCGGGTCTCGACGCCGTCCACGGTGAGCTGCCCGTGCTCGACCAGCTCCCGGATCGTCTGGTACGTGAAGATGTCGTTGAGCTGGAAGGACAGTCCGCGCTTCTGCGCCGCCACCTGCATCTGGATGCTGCGGATGGAGTCGCCGCCGAGGGCGAAGAAGCTGTCCGTCACCCCGAAGTCCGCCACCCCGAGCACCTCGCGCCACGCCTCGACCAGGATCTCCTCGGCCCGGTTGCCCGGTGTCACCGCCGCGCCGCCGCCCGGCCGGTCGAGCCGGGGCGCCGGCAGCGCCGCCCGGTCGAGCTTGCCGTTGCGGGTCAGCGGCAGCTCGTCGAGGAGCACCACCGCGGCCGGGAGCAGGTGGGCGGGGAGCCGCTCGGCGAGCCAGCCGGTCAGCCGCTCCGCCAGCGGGCCGGCCGCCGGCGCGGCCGGTGTGGCCACCGCCGGGCGCGGGTCGGCGGCGTACCCGGGGCGCACGGCGTGCAGGGTGTGCCGGTCGGTGCCGGCGAGCAGGTCGTCCTGGCGGGTGACCACGGTGAAGCCGCGGGCCTCGAAGAACGCGACCAGCTCGGCCAGCCGGCCGGCCGTGTCGGTGCCCGGCGCGTCGTGCACCTCCATGGCGACCTGCGCGATCAGCGGCCAGTGCCGGTCTTCGAGGCCGGCCAGCACGTCCGCCTCGGCGCGCTGCACGTCGATCTTCAGCAGGTCGATCCCGGTGGGGGCCAGCTCGTCGAGGACGGCCGAGAGCGGCCGGACCGGCACGGTGAGCCGCTGGCCGGCGAAGCGTTCGGCGAGCAGTTCGTCGACCCGGTCGAGCAGGACGTCCCGCTCGTCCGCGCCGGCGTCCCGCTCATTGGTCAGGTACCGCTTGATCACCGCCACCTCGGCGTCCGGGTCGGCGTACGCGGCGTGGCCGGACATCATCGAGTAGCCCGGGTAGTAGGTGAAGGACACCTCCCCGGCCGCCCGCGACAGCCCGAACCCGTGCACCGTGGCCGGTACGCCGAACTCGGCGACGTTGCGCCGCAGCAGGTCGACCACCGACGGCACCGGCTCGAACGCGTGGATCGTGGCGTCCGGGCAGACGCTGTGGACGAAGAGCGAGAACATGCCGATGTTCGCGCCCACGTCGAGCACGGTCGCCCCGGGCCGCAGCACGATGCCGTCGCGCAGGTAGACCTGCTGGACGAAGATCTCGTCGTACAGGTAGCGGGTCTCGTGCGGGTTGACCCCGGCGATCCGGTCCACGTCGACGGCCGCGGCGGCCCGGCCGGGCCGGACGTAGGCGACGAGCCGGTCGCCGTACCCGTCGTCGTCGCGGGCGACCACGGCGGCGTCGGCGACCTCGGGGTGCCCGCGCAGGACGGCGGCGACCTCGCCCGGCTCCACCCGGAAACCGTGGATCTTCACCTGGTCGTCGAGGCGGCCCAGGTAGCGCAGCCGCCGGTCGGCGTCGAAGCGGACCCGGTCGCCGGTCCGGTACACCCGTTCCGTGCCACCGGAGGGCAGGGCCATCTCGATGAAGCGCCGCGCCGTGGCCTCCGGGTCGCCCAGGTAGCCGTCGGCGAGCTGCGGGCCGCTGACGCAGAGTTCCCCGGCCACTCCCGGCGGCACCGGCCGCAGCCGCTCGTCGAGCACCCGGACCGCGACGCCGGGCAGCGGCCGGCCGATGGTCGGGGGGTCACCGGCGCGGATCTCCGCCGCGCTGGTGTCCACCGTGCACTCGGTCGGGCCGTACAGGTTGACCGCACGGACGCCGGGCAGCGCCGCCACCGTCTCCCACAGGTCCGGCGGGACCGCCTCGCCGCCGAGCAGCAGCAGGCCGGGCAGCCGGGTCTCCCCGGCGCCGGCGAGCAGGATGCGGAGCTGGGAGGGGGTCAGGTCGAGCACGTCGACGCCGTGGTCGGCCAGCGCGGCGGCGAGCGCCGCCCCGTCCCGGCGGACCTCCTCGGGCACCAGGTAGAGGCCGCGACCGTGGCCGAGCTGCACGAGCTGTTTCACCGAGGCGTCGAACGTGAGCGGGGCGTTCACCGCGACCCGCAGCCCGGGGCGGCTGCCCGCGTACACGGTCTGTTCCAACGCCTCGGCGAGGTGCGCGGCGGCGCCGTGCGACACCCGCACGGGCCGGGGCGTGCCGGTGGAGCCCGAGGTGAAGATCACGTACGCCGGGTCGGCCGGGGCGGGGCCGGCGGGCGGCGGCCCGCCGGCGGCGACCAGGTCGTCCACGGTCACGGTCGCCGGGTCGCCGGCGCCGACCACGAGCTCCGCGCCGACCGCCCGGAGCCCGGCGAGCACGACCGTGAACGAGCTGGCGAAGCCGACCAGTGCGGTCACCACGCCGGCCAGCACGGGTTGCAGTCGACCGGCCATGCTCTCCCCCTCACCCGCCGTTCCGTTTACGGAACGGACCGATGTAGCACGATAGCCCCATGGCAGCTGCCCCACCAGCCGGTGACCGGAGCGCGGAAGCCGTCGGCCGGCGGATCCGCGCCCTCCGCGAGGAGCGGGGGATGTCCCTGTCCACGCTCGCCCGGCTTGCCGGCGTCGGGAAGGCCACCCTCTCCGGGCTGGAGAACGGCACCCGCAACCCCACCCTGGAGACCCTGTACGCGATCACCGCCCAGCTCGGCGTGCCGCTCACCGCCGTGCTCTCCGGGCCGGCGGAGACGCCGACCGTACGCGGCGCCGCGGTGGGGGCCACCCTGCTGGAGGTCTTCAGCGACACCAACGCCACCTACGAGCTGTACCGGATGCGGGTCAGCCCCGGCCCCGCGCAGCTCTCCCCCGCGCACCAGGCCGGCGTCACCGAACACGTCACCGTCTTCTCCGGCGTGCTCCGCGCCGGCCCGGTGGACGCCCCGCTGACCGCCGGCCCGGGCGAATACCTGCGCTGGGCCTCCGACGTGCCGCACAGCTACGCCGCCGTCGGCGACGAGGTGGTCCGGGCGAGCCTGCTCCTGCGCTATCCCCGAGTGGCCACAGTGGACTGTTGATACATACCCCGTGTGCAAGCCCGTGACATTTCTTCCAGCAGACCCAGCAGTGCGTAGAGACGCGGGGCGGGTGTTCTTGGCAAGCTTGTCCCCATGACGCTCATCCTCCGCTCGGCCATCCTGAACGACGTCGGCCTCGTCCGGACCAACAACGAGGACTCCGCCCTCGCCGGCGACCGCCTGGTGGCGGTGGCCGACGGCATGGGTGGCCTCCCCGCCGGCGAGGTGGCCAGCGAGATCGTCATCCGCATCCTGGACGAGCTGACCCCGCCGACCGTGGCGGACGAGGCCGCCGACGCCCTGCGCGCCGTGGTGAGCACCGCGAACCAGCGCATCCGCGCCGCCATCACGGTCGACCCGACGCGCGACGGAATGGGCACCACGCTGACCGCCGGCCTGCTCGCCGGCGACACCCTGGTCCTCGCACAGGTCGGCGACTCCCGCTGCTACCTGCTGCGGGACAACGAGCTGAGCCAGCTCACCCGGGACGACACGTTCGTGCAGGCGCTGGTCGACCAGGGGGCGCTCTCCCCCGACCAGGCCCGCCACCACCCGCAGCGCTCGCTGGTCACCCGGGCGGTGCAGGGCTCGGACGCGCCACCGGCCGTCGGGGTGCTCACCGTCTTCGCCGGCGACCGGCTGCTGCTGTGCAGCGACGGCCTCTCCGACTACGTGGAGGACGCCGCCATCGCCTCGGCGCTGGCCACCTACGGCGACCGGCAGCAGTGCGGCGAGCAACTGGTGAAGCTCGCCCACCAGGCCGGCGCGCCGGACAACGTCACCGTGGTGGTCTCCGACGTCACCGAGGCCTGAGCCCGCCCGATTCCGGTTGCGCCACCCGGTGGCTCGGGTTGGGATGAACGGATGCGCATTCGCCGGTTGGCCGCCGAAGAACGCCTCACCACCAGCTTCCCGCTCCAGGCGTACGCCTTCGAGACATCGCCGATGGCGGCGTCGCGGACCGAGGAGTTCCGCGAGTACCTGCCGTACAACGCGGGCAACCGGACGCTGGTGGTGGAAGAGGACGGGGTCACCACGGCCGCCGTCTCCGCGGTCCCGATGCGGCAGAACCTGCGCGGGGCCGTGCTGCCGATGGCCGGCGTCGCCGGGGTGGCCACCCACCCGCTGGCCCGCCGGCGCGGGCACGTGCGGACGCTGCTGCACCGGCTCCTCGACGAACTGCGGGACGAGGGGCACCAACTGACCGCGCTCTACCCGTTCCGCGCCTCGTTCTACGAGCGCTTCGGCTACGTCGGGCTGCCCCGCCGGCGTACCGCGGTCTTCGCCCCGGCGGACCTGGCCCCGCTGCTCCGCGCCGAACTGCCCGGCGAGGTGGTCTGGGAGCGGGTCGGCGCCGGCTACGACCGGTGGCGGGCGTACACCGAACGCTGCCTGCGCGAGCGGCACGGGTTCGCGATCTTCCCGGACTTCCGGGCGGTCGGGCTGCGCGACCGGGACGACCGCTGGCTGCTCACCGCCGTCCGGGACGGCGAGACGGTCGGCGCGGTCACCTACCGGATCGACGACCACGGCGGCACGCTGATCGCCGACGACCTGCTGGCCGGCGACCCGTACGCCCGGGCGTCGCTGCTCCAGTTCTTCGCCCGCCACGTCGACCAGGTGGAGCGGATCAGCGTCGAGCTGCCCGCCGACGAGCTGCCCGAGCTGTGGCTCACCGACCTCGCCGTGCACGTCGAGGCACGGGTGGCCCGGCCCGGCTCGTCCGCCCCGATGGCCCGGCTGCTCAGCCTGGACGCGCTCGCCGACCAGCCGGTCGGCACCGGCCGGGTCGTCGTCGAGCTGGTCGGCGACCGCTGGCTGGCCGGCACCCACCTGCTCGACGGCGCCACCGGCACCCTGGAGGTGCTCCCCGGGGACGCCGCCGCGGCGGGCAGCGTGCCGGCCGCGCGGCTCACCGCCGCCGGGCTCTCCGCCCTGGCGTACGGGGTGCTCGACCCGGCCGAGGTGGCCGTGCGCGGGCTCGGTGAGGTGCCGGTGGACGCCGCCGCCGAGCTGCGCCGGATCTTCCCGCGGGAGCTGCCCTACCTGTTCGCCGACTTCTGAGCCCGTTTCCGATTTCGGCCCGGGGGTAGGGTCCTGCGCGTGCCGGAGTGGTTGCAAGCGGGATTCTGGGGACTGTTGGCCGGGTCGGCCCTGCTGATCGGGGCGCTCGTCGGGTTCTTCGCGCGGGTGCCGCGCCGGGTGATCGCCTCGGTCATGGCGTTCGGCGCGGGGGTGCTGCTCTCCGCGGTCTCGTTCGAGCTGATCGCCGAGGCGCACGAGCAGGGTGGGCTGAAGCCGGTGGTGATCGGCGCCACGGTCGGCGCGCTCGCGTACACCGGGGCGAACATCCTGCTGGCCCGGCGCGGGGCGCGGCACCGCAAGCGCTCCGGCGACGAGCAGCCCTCCGAGCAGGAACAGCCCGGCTCGGGCACCGCCATCGCGGTGGGCGCGCTGCTGGACGGCGTACCGGAGTCGGTGGTGATCGGTGCGAGCCTGCTGGCCGGCGGCCCGGTCAGCCTGGTCACGGTGCTCGCGGTCTTCCTCAGCAACGTGCCGGAGGGGTTGTCCAGCGCGGCCGGCATGCGCCAGGCGGGCCGCAGCCGGCGCTACGTCTTCCTGCTCTGGACGGCCATCGCCCTGGTCTCCGGCGCGGCGGCGCTGGCCGGCTACACGCTGCTCGGCGGCGCCCCGCCCGAGGTGCTCGCCACCATCACGGCGCTCGCGGCCGGCGCGATCCTCGCGATGATCACCGACACCATGGTCCCGGAGGCGTTCGAGGACGCCCACCTGCTGGTCGGCCTGATCACCGTGCTCGGCTTCCTGGTCGCGTTCGCGCTGTCCCACGCCTGACCCGGCTCGGCGGGGATCCTGCGGCCGGCGGGTGGCTTAGCCCCGGGTTAAGGATTTCGCGCCGGGTCGTGCCGGGGCGGCGCGCGCTCCTAGCATCGTCCGGTGCGCGTGAAGTCCGCTGTCGCCCTCCTCGTCCTCGGTGTCGCCACCGCGACCCTGCCCGCCTGCGGAGGTGACCACCCGACGGGCTCGCCCGCGCCGGTCGCGGCCACCGGCACCGCCGCCGGCCCGACGCCGCCCCCGACCGGCGGCCCGAGCGCCCGCTCCGGCCTCGGCAGCGCCAAGCCCAGCGCCGCCCCGTCGACGGTGTCGTTCCGGGCCGGCAACCCGGACGGGCACGCCGCCGTGCCGGCCGAGGCGCGGGCGGTGGACACCTCGCACCCGACCCGTACCGTCGGCACCGGCACCCCGGCGAGCTGCACCTCGGAGGCCGTGGTGAAGGCCGTGACGGCCGGCGGGATCATCACCTTCGACTGCGGCCCGGCCCCGGTGACCATCCGGATGAAGGCGACCGCGAAGGTGGTCAACTCACACGGCCCCCGGATGCTGGACGGCGGCGGCAAGGTCACCCTGAGCGGCGGCGGCCAGCGCCGGATCCTCTACCAGAACACCTGCGACCAGGCCCAGGGCTGGACCACCTCGCACTGCCAGAACCAGGACCACCCGCAGCTCACCGTGCAGAACCTGACCTTCGCCGACGGCAACTCCACCGGCGACCGGACCGAGGGTGGCGGGGGCGGCGCGATCTTCGTACGCGGCGGGCGGTTCAAGGTGGTCAACACGCGCTTCGTGGACAACCGCTGCGACCGGACCGGCCAGGACCTGGGCGGCGCGGCGCTGCGGGTGCTCAGCCAGTACGAGAACCGGCCGGTCTACGTGGTGAACAGCAGCTTCACCGGCGGCATCTGCGCGAACGGAGCGGCGACCAGCAGCATCGGCGTCTCCTGGACCGTGCTGAACAGCGTCTTCCGCGACAACCGGGCGGTCGGCAGCGGCGCGAACCCGGCCCGCTCCGGCACTCCTGGCGGCGGCAGCGGCGGCGCGATCTACTGCGACGGCAACGAGTTCACCGTCCGCGTCGCCGGAACCATCATCGAGAACAACACGGCCAACGAGGGCGGCGGCGCCATCTTCTTCGTCAGCAACAACCGCACCGGCACCCTGAAGATCGAAACCTCGACCCTCCGCCGCAACCCCAGCAAAGGCTTCGAGACGAAGGGCTACCCCGGCATCTTCTTCCTCGGCGCCCACCCACCCACGGTCACGGGCTCCCGCCTCACCGGGCCTCAGTAGGGGTTGGGGTGGCCGGGGAGGCGGGCCTTCAGGAGCGCGGTGGGGCGGCCGGGGAGCATCCGGTCCGCCGACATCGGTGGGGAGGTGGTGCCGGTGCGGCTCGACATGCCCTCGAACAGCTCCTTCAGGGCCGTGACGCTGTCGAACTCTGGGGTCCAACCCAGCTCCCGCTCGGCGCGCTCGCTCGACATGAGCGGGGCGTTCAGCGCCAGGTCGACCCAGCCGGTGTCGACCGGTTGCAGGCGGGCCCGCCAGGTCAGCGCCGCCGCCGCTCGCAGCACCGGGGTGGCCACCGGCACCGTCCAGCCGTGGAAGTGCCGGGCCACCAGCTCCGGGGTCAGCACCGGGTCCGCGGCGACGTTGAAGGCGCCGCGGGCGTCACCCAGCACCGCCCGGGCGTACGCGTCGGCCACGTCGTCGGCGTGCACCGCCTGCATGCGCAGCCGCCGGTTCGTCGGCACCAGCGGGATCCGGCCGTACCGCAGCAGCCGCACCGGCGCCAGCGGGCCGAGGAAGTAGCGCCGGATCTCCGTGCCGGCGTCCCGCTGGAAGGTCAGCCCCGGGCGCAGCCGCACCACCCGCAGCTCCGGGCGCTCCCGCTGCACACCGTCCAGCAGCGCCTCCACCTCGGCCTTGTCCCGGCTGTACGACGACGTCTCCACCCCGGTCGCCGGCCAGTTCTCGCTCACCGGATGGTCCTTCGGGCCGGGCGCGTAGGTGCCGACCGACGAGGCGTACACCAGGGCGGGCACGCCGGCCCGGACGGCGGCCTCGATCACCGCGCGGCTGCCGCCGACGTTGGTCCGGTGCAGGGTGCGCTGGTCGTGGCTGGGCTGAATCTGCCAGGCCAGGTGCACCACGGCCCGCGCCCCGGCGAAGGCCGCCGCCAGCTTCTCGACCGCGCCCGCCGCCCCCACGTCGCAGGAGTGCCACTCCACCCTGTCGTACGGTTCACCGGCGTCCGGCCCGGGCAACCGGCGGGCCACCCCGACCAGCTCCGCCCCGGACTCCCGCCGCAGCCGGCGCAGCAACGCCGTCCCCACGTTGCCGGTCGCCCCCACGATCACGATGCGCATACCGGTGCCGTACCCGCTGAAGCGGACAGCAACCGCTCACGGACGGGGGTTCGTACGCGCCCAGCCCTTCTCCCCTTCGCGGCGGCCCTGCGTGGCGGCCAGGCAGCGCGGGCAGACGTAGCCCTCCGGATCGGCCTCGGTGAGCACGTCGGTGGCCGAGTAGTCGAACGGCACGTCCGGGAAGCGGCGCAGCCGGGTACGGCTCAGCTGGAGCCCGCAGACCGTCTGGTTCTGGCCCGGCAACCAGGCGTGCACCTCGCCACCGGGCCGGCGTACGCCGTCGTCCCCGGCCACCTCGCTGGACGCCGCCACCGCGGCGGTACTGCTGACCCTCATACGTGTCCCGGTTCCCCACCGGGGCACCGTCATGCCCCGTCGGCCGCAGGTGCGGCGCCAGCTCGGCGACGTGGCAGGGTCCGGGCGGCTCGGACAACGCCAGGTCGAGCCGGTGGCGAGTCTGAAGATCGACAGGTGGCGGGTTCCGGTAGCCTGGGCGGACGGGCCGCTAGCTCAATGGCAGAGCTGTGGACTTTTAATCCATAGGTGTCGCCGATCGGCAGCGGAAGTCGTCGAGCCAACCTCCGGTTTTACCTGCGGTTTTGCGCCCGTCGAGAGGGATGTTGCCATCCTATATGGACCGCAGCGCCTCGTGGGCCGCTCGCCTGTTCGTAGTGGATTTGGACGGCAGTAGCCCTGAAGCAGACCAGCGGATTAAGAGTTCAGTCGCAGCCGTCCCACACGGCCTCTCCGCGTCGCATGCGTCCACAGAGTTCGGCATCCGTCCCAGCTTAGCGAGGCACGGCGCACCATACGTCGCAGCAGCCGGTGTTCGTCCACGGCGCGCGAGCACCCACCGAGCACCCCCAAACCGGTCTCGTCGTCACCTTAATGCGACCGCCGCCTGCTTCGGCCAACCATCGAAACCATACCGAACCTGCCCCTTGCGTCGTCGTACACCCGCGAGAGGCGAAGCTACCGATAGACGACCGCCTCGGTATGGGGCAGAGCGAGCGCCCGCTGCTCCCTCGCCTCCACTTCCCGGATGGCGCGCGGGCTCCAGCGGTACTGCCAGTTCAAGCCATCCTGGTCCCGGATAGCGCTCTCTCGGAGCCGGTCGAATCCGGCCCCAAGCATCAACGCGGCACCGGTGCTGAATCGGATGTGTCGATCGTGCGGGAAGTCGACAACCCTGGCAGGCGAAGCCAGCGTCACCGTCACCTTGGCAAGGCGGCCAGCGCCCGTCGGGGCCCAGACGGCTTTGAGCGCATCCGCCGTGCTCGTCGCAGTCATCGCCGGATACTCCCCTGGGTTCCATGCGCCGACCAGCCTGACTTCCGCCCCCGAGTCCGCCACGGAGTCGATGCGCTGCAGCAGCCAGCTCAAGTGCTCACCCCGCCAGCGCCTGGTCCAGTACTTTCCGGCATCCAGGTCCCACAACGACTTAAAGAGGTAACGGTCGACGATCGTGACCTGCCGAGCCCCGGTAGCCAGCGGTTCCAGGACATCACTCCAGAACCGCTCGCGGTCACTGCCGTAGGCCGCTGTCGCGTCCTCGGCCAGACTCCGGATCCGCCGGATAACACGGCAGTCGTCCAAGGTCGCCGCGGTCGCCACCTCAGGGCGGTGGCCGGCGTCAGCGGCCGCGCCCAGTACCTCGCCCACTTCCGCCGCGACGACCGCGACGTCCGTGGCCGCCCACCAATGCAGGCGGAGGTCGTCGAGGGCCCTGATCGACGCGAGCGCGGGTGCGTCCGGCTTCCGCACAGTGATTCGGTTGGTCTTCCGGAGGTGCGTCAGGACCTCGATCCACCGGTTCCGCGCGTCCTGGGGCAGCGCCGCTCCCTGGCGGATCGCCGCGACGAGTTCGCTGGCCTCCTGATTGCTGCCGAACACGAGCCGTCCGTGCACCGCGACGCCCTCAGCGGCAGCACGGTGGACAAGGTTCGCTACCGGGTTCGACAGACCGCTGGTGTCCAGGGCGTTCGCGGCGATGGCGATCCAGGCATGCATCAGAAGTCACCGAACAGTTCGTCCAAGCGCTCGTCGAAGAACCCGTGCGGCCAGTCGTCGAGAAAGTCACCTTTGTCGTCCAGGCGAAGCCAACGCGCGCTTGTCCGGCCCTGCTCGTCCTGGTCCACGTAGACGACCGAGACGTGTGCCGGATCGAGAAGGCCCTCCCGGATCCTCCGCTGGGTACGCAGGATCAGGTGCTCGCTGTGGGTCTCCACGATCAGCTGATTGCCCCGACCGCCGGCCCGCGTCGCTTCGATGAACAGATCCGCGAGCCGTGCCTGCAGGCGAGGATGCAGATGGGTTTCCGGCTGTTCGACCAGGATAATCGACTCCCGCTGCGCAAGCGACTCCACGATGACCGGCAGGATCTGGCTGATACCGAACCCAACGTCCGCCGGAGTGACGTCGACCCGCGATCGACGATCAGTAAGCACGATCGCCACCAGGTCCCCGACGACGTTTACCCCGCCTCCGGTGCTCAGCGGGATGACCTTCAGCGAGTACGGCACCTCCATCCGCTCCAGCCACTCGTTGACCTGGTCCACCGCGCTGGCGTGGTCGAGCAGGAACATCGCGACGTGCCGCCCGTCGCCGAGGGCTGCGGCCTGCGACGACCGGTCGTAGAACCGCCGCGGTGCCGAGCGAAGTGGGCCCAGCCAGACCACGCTGTCCAGTAGTTGCCGGACCTCGGTGGAAATGCCTCCGGCAAGCCGCGCCAAACGGCCGGCGTGTGCCTGCAGGCGGCTTCGCTCGACTTCGTCCAGCCCCGCCACGACCGGCCAGTCCAGCAACGGCTCCGGCGCGGGGAGCAGACCATCGCCGCACAGCGCCAGTTCATGCACGTTCCGCTCGCGCAGACGGCGGACGACCCGTTCGGCTTCGAACCGGCGGTCTCGGTTCCCGGTCTCGAAGGGGTAGAGCAGTCCTCCGTCGGCGATGCCCTTCAGCACCGCTGCCACGTCGTCGATGTCGGCAACAAGACGGTCGCTGGTCTTGCTGTCGTCCGCCCGGAAGGAGAGCTCGAGGTCGTCGAAGCGGAACTCTGTGGCGCGCAAAGTACCCCGGCCGCCGTCATCGCCAAAAGTCCAATGGACCTCCCGGAGCAGAGCGGGATCGGCGGTGCCGTCCGGCGGTATCCACGACGGGAGGGCGCCGTAGGTGAAGCCGAGTCCAACCCTCTCGCCGGTATGCCGATGAACCACACCGGCGAAGCCGCCGACATCAGTGACGGTCCCTGAGTAACGACCCTGTGGTTGCCGATCGACTGCTTCAGCAGCAGCAGTGATTGGAGGATGCTCGACTTGCCAGCGGAGTTCGCCCCGTATATGAGAGTGAGCGGCGCGAGCGGAATCCGGGTGTCGGCGCCGAAGGACTTGAAATTCGTGAGCCGCACCTGTGTGAGCAGGCTCCGCTCCGGCGTGGGGTGCGTAACGGCTTCCTCAGGCGGTTCGGCGAGGTATGCCTGCGGAACGTTCCGCGCCGGACTACCGGCCACCGTCACCACCACCGTCGGCGAGTATCTCGAGTCGTGGCTGGCGTCGCGCGCAATCTGCGCAGCGTCCAACCCAACACCCTGCTCGCCTACGAGTCACACATCCGCACCCACCTGATCCCCCACCTCGGCGCCATCCCGCTGGTCAAGCTGCGGGTGGAGCACATCGAGGCCATGTTCACCGCGATCGCCGACTGCTCCACCGCGATCGAGATCGCCCGGCAGAGCGACAAGCCGTGGATCCGTGCCACGGTCCGCGGCCAACGCACCACCAGGCCGGCCAGCATGCACCGCATCCGCGCCACGCTGCGTAAAGCCCTCAACGACGCCATCCGCCGCGGCAACCATCGGCTCATCGACTTCAACCCCGCCGCCCACATCGAGCTGCCCTCCGGCGTACGCCCCAAGGCCCGCGTCTGGACCGCCAACGCCGTCCAACGGTGGCGCGACACCGGCGAGCGCCCCAGCCCCGTCATGGTGTGGACACCGCAGCAGGCCGGCGCGTTCCTCGACCACGCCGAAGAGCACGACATCGCCCTCTACCCGCTGTTCACGCTAATCCTGCACTGGGGCCTGCGCCGAGGCGAAGCCGTCGGGCTCACCGACACCGCCGTCGACCTCGACAACTCTCTGATCCACGTCACCCAACAGATGGCCACCCACGGCTACACACCCGTGATCAAGAAGGTCAAGTCCGAGTCCGGCAACCGGATCATGGCCCTGGCCAGCATCACCCGGACCGTCCTGCGTGCCCACCACACCCGGCGCGCCCAGTGGAAACTCGCCGCCGGCCCAGCCTGGCCCGACACCGGGCTGTTCTTCGTCCAAACCGACGGAACAGCCCTGGCACCCCAACGCCGTCACCGACCGCTTCGAGAACCTCGTCCGCGACGCCGGACTACCCCCGATCCGACTGCACGACCTGCGGCACTGCGCCGCCACCTACCTCAAAGCCGCCGGCGCCGACCTCAAGGACATCCAGGAACTCCTCGGCCACTCCTCCGCCGCCATGACCGACGTCTACACCTCGGTGATCGCCGAACTCGACGTCGAGCGCGCCAAGGCCGAAGCCGCCGCGAAGCTGCTCCCCCGCCGGCGGAGGAAAGGGGCCGCGTAGCCGAGCCGTCCGGCGGGTAGTAGTAGTTCCGAACTGACAGCGGCGTCACGATACGGCCCGCTGAACGACTTCTTCGGTCGTCAGCGGGCTCCGTGGATGGTGGCTCAGGCACATCAGGGCCTGCATTTTGACGAAGCGGCTGCCTTCCACACCGGCGTAGAACTGGCCGGTCCGCATCTTGCCGACGTCCGGCACGTCGGTGCCCTTCGCCCGGGCCACGTCTCGAGCCGCCTCGATCTGGACCGGCGCGGTTAGGAGTCCGAAGAACTGGGTGGCGGCGTTGCCAGGGATCTGATTGTGCAGCGCCTTCGGCGCCTGGGTGGCGAAGACCAAGGCCAGTCCGTATTTGCGGGCTTGTGAGGTCAGCGCCAAGGTGCTCTCCGTGCAGGCGGTCACCGCGCCCGATGGGGCCATGGTCTGGGCCTCGTCCATCACAAAGAGCCCGCCCAGCGGCCTGTCGCCGGCCGGATGGCGCTTGATCCAGGTGAACAGGGCAAGCTGCAACTGGTTCACGAAGCTCTGGCGCTGGTGCTCCTCAGGCAGCCCGACGAAGCTGATCACCGACACCCGTGCTCGCCGGCCAGGCCGCGGGGTGAGCAACTCGCCGGGATCGACGGGGGTACCGATGCCACCGAGCAGTGGATCGTCGATAAGTGCGGCCTTGAGAAGCTGCGCCATGCCCGCCCCCAGCCTGGGCGCCCCGTCTAGCTGGCTAACACCGTCCGGCAGGTCGTTGAGCACCTCGGCGAACTCGCGCAGATCGTTCGCCCCGGTACGGGCGTAGCTGACCAGCGCCTCGCGCAACACGGCACGGCCGAGGCGAGCCTTGTCCGTGCCGCCGTTGACCCGGGCGTGCGGGGCGAGAGCGGCAACGGCGGCGTTCACTGCGGCGGTGAACCCGTCGGGGTCGTCGAGCACGTCGGCGAAGTTCGGCAACGGCTGGAAGGCCAACGGCCGGCCACTCTGCCGCCCTGGCGTCCAGATCACGACGTCCGTCTCGGACAGGTACACCTCAGCCCGGCGGGTGTCGTCCGGCCCCCACCCGTCGGGCGGTACTGGCCATGCCTCACCGAGCCGGGCGAGGTCGTTGTTCGGGTCGAGGACGATCGCCGATACCCCCCGCAGCGCGCATTCCTCGATGAGCCGGCGGATCAAGACGGTCTTGCCGGAGCCGGACCCGGCGAAGATCACCGTGTGCCGTCGCAGTGCCTCCAGATCGATCCGCAGGGCGTCCGGGCGCCCGGCGACCGTGCCGAGAGTCAGGAAAGCAGGGTCGATCCCGGCGATTGGCTGGGCGACGACACGCGGTACCAGCACCTCAGGTGAATCAATCGATCGGGCTGCCGATTCGGCGAGTCCTGCAGATGCCGTGTCCGTCTTCCGCCCCACGATGGGCGCTGACGGGGGCGCCTGCGGCTCGACCGCCGGAGGGGCGTCTGGAACGGCTACCGGTCGCGGTGCCGGCGCGGGTGCGTCGTGCCCTCTGCCCAACGCCTCCCGCAGGCAGGTGATGTCCGAAGCGGGTCGTCGGTCGGCGAACCAGGGCCGCAGCGTCTCCAGCCCGTAGTGCTGAATGAGCTGTTCCAGGGCGGTCAACCGGCGGATGTCCGCGGCGGAGAAGGAAAGCGTGCGGCCGCCGGCCCGCTCGAACGCCGCCAGCACCTCGCGGGTACGAGCACCGGTCGACCAGTCTGCAGTGCGCAGCAGGAAGAGTCGCCGCTTGGCGACCCCCTCAGTAAGCCCGGCGGCGGTGACGGCATTGCGGATCCGGTTGAGAGCGGCGATGTGGTGCGATGCGGAGACCGCCCGGAATGACCAGTGCTCCTCGTCCTCGCTCTGCTCGTCAAGGCTGCGCCGCAGCCGCGCGTGCAGGGCCGGCTTGCCGCCGACCGAGAGCGAATCGAGGCTGAAGGACTCGACGGCCGTTCCTTGCTCGGCTATCCACGCGGTCAGGCCGGCCTGGAGCAGCGGCGGAACCCGGACGTCCTCGGACTGCTGACGTGCGGCGGGCTCGGGGTCGGCGCTGGCGACCAAATCGGCGTAACGGGCGTCAATCCTGCGAAACTTGTCGCTCACGCCGTCGGGCGCGGTCGTGCGGAGCACCGGCGGCGATTCGGTCACGACAGCGACGGGGCCGGCGGTTGGATGCAGCAGGTGTCGGAGTTCGGTCACCTCGTCGCCGGCCAGGCAGTTCCGGACGTGCGTGTCGATGCGGCGGAGCAGTTCGCGGGGGGTGAAGCCGACGACCTCGTCGAGCGCGGACCGATGGATCGGCCAGGTCGGGTAAGGCGGCTGGAACCCCAGCCCGTCGAAGATCATCGCGAATCGTTTCTCGACCAGTTCCCGTCCGACCTCCGTGGAGGGGATCTCCTTTAGCGGGGCGGCCTCTCGGAACCGGTCCTGGACCGTGTCGGTGGCCTGTTCCTTAACGTTTCGCCAGGTCTGCGGCAAGCACGACACCACGGAAAGCGACCGGCGGGTAGTTTCCCGCAAGGCCATCAGCCCACTGGCGACCTGTTCCAACAGCAACGACGTCTGCCAGTCCGTCTCACCCCGGATCTCCTGGTTGGTCGCCTTGACGGACTGGGCGACCATCAGGTCGATCTGGTCGACCGCGATCACCGCCGGCCCCACCATGGCCAGCAGCCGCGACACCTCCCGGACCACCTCCTGCGGGGCGCGCCGGTTACGCCGCAGCCCCCACTCGGCCCGGGTGCCTGGTTCCTCCTCGTCGGCGGAGCACAGGAAGTCGTAGCCGACGTCCTGCGTGGCCGATGGCTCGGCGGCATAGAGCACGAGGGCCCGCGCCGTGTCCTGACACTCGGTGCCGATCTGACGGTTCGCCTTGCGGATCAGATCGACGAAGGCATCGAGGGCGCTCCGGCTCAGTTCGGTGTCGCCCGTGACGGCCCGGCGCACCGCCCGCGGAGCGCCGACCAGGTCGGCCAGCCGGCGCAGGAATGTCCGCAGCTGCGTCGTTTCATCGGGCATGGGCCTGATGAGATCGGCCAGGATTGACATGGCTGTGCTGTGCCAGAAGGCGCGGGCTTCCAGCAGTGCGACCAGGAAGAAGAACCCGCCGCGTTGGTGCACCTGCTGGCGTACGGTGCCGAGCAGGTGGGTCTTGCCGGTACCCCGTTGGCCCAGGACGGCGACACCCACCGGGCTGGAGTCGGCGCTGCCGTCCGCCTCCGAAAAGCTGTCCAGCACGGTTTTGACGACGTCGCGGTGCAGGCCGTCGACGTGGAACGGGGCGGACTTCCACACGTCGTCCGGTGTCGGAGCCCAGTTAAACCTGAGCGCCGCCAGGGCCCGCCGCTCCTCGTCGGTCATCATGACGAGATGGCAATGAGGTGCTTGTCCTGGTTACCGATGCTCACCGCGGCGGCCCGCTCCTCCGCCCTGAGTACTTTCTGGTTCGACTCCGGCACCAGGTGTACGTTCCGATCCCGGTTCAGCTCGACCAGCGCGGCGTCGACCTCCGCACGGGACAGCTCGCCGAGTGCCGAGCGCAGGTCGGAGAGCATGACGTAGTCACCGAGGGCGGTGGCAAGCTTCTGGTAGGCCTGCCGTACCAATGTGACCGGGTCGGCCTGGCGATCGCGCGTCAGGTCGGATGCCGTCGACTTGGTCCCGGCCGACAGGACGGCGTTGCTGTTGATTTCCAACCGGAACAGATCGTCCGCACGGACGCCCGCATGGTCAACGAGCCGGCGCAGGAAGTCCAGCGCGACATAGAGCGTCCCACCGGAGGTGCCAGCGCCCTTCGGGGGCTCGGCTCCCATCTCCTCGGCGGCCCGGGCCCATCCCTCGTCGGTCAACGCGAGGGTAATCGGCTTCTCGGTCACCTCGATCATTTTGAGCGACAGCAGGCGGCGCCGATGATCGGCCTTCAGGCCGATGCCGGCCACATTGGTGAAATACGTCTGCGGCAGTGGTGTCGCCTTGATCATGAGCGTGATGAGAATGCACCGCTCAACCAGCGTCAGTTCTTTTTCCGACATGCGGATGCTCCTCTGCGGCACGCACGTCTTCGCCACGTGGGGGTGATGACCGAAGACTCGAAGGGTGGCCGTGCTTCCGGCAACGGGCAGCCCGTGCCCGGGCCGATTCTGCCGAGGGCGCGCAGCAAGCGCAAGGTCACGTCCTACGCAGCAGAAAGCCGACAGTACGCAAAAGTAGATCTTCAACGGTCCTGCTCGGAGCACTCCAACTCAAACACCCGTACGGGGCCAGATTGCCTGATTGGGTGTTGGCCCGTTGCCAAGGATCAGCGGCACGAGGCAGCATGGTCGATCTGCGGAAGATAGGACGGCCGCTTTGGCTTAAGACCTCTTCCGCGCCCTTTTCCAGGTAGGCCCGGCCACGGAGGCGACCGTGCAGTCTGAGGTAGTCCGTTACCAGGTCGACGACAAGACGGTCGCGCTCATCGAGGTGGATCCCCCGGCCGGCTTCCAACCCGCCGGGATCGGCGACGTCGCCGGTTGGGTGCGTGAATCCACCGCACCGGCGGTCGCGGCCGCGAAGGAACTACTGGAACAGGTAAAGACGGTCGCTCCGGACGCCATCGAGGTCAAGTTCGGAGTCAAGGCGACCGGCACCGCGAACTGGGTGGTCGCCAAGGCGACCGGCGAGGCGAACTTCGAGGTCACTCTTCACTGGCGTGCGGCCGGCTCTCCCGAGGACGACCCGAAGTTGCGGCGTTGACGGACGTGATGTTCAGTGACCGCGGTCCCTGACGGCAGCCCCTGGGCGGTCGCGCTCCATCGGGGAAATCAGCACACGCCGGCCGGCACCGGCATAGTTGTCGACACGAATCTCGTCCTCACCTGCCACCACGTTGCATTCACGGCCGACGGCAGCCTCCACGAGGACCTTTCGGTCTCCTTTCCCCGTGCACCGAAGGTCACATACTTCGACCGGCGCAAGGTTCGTCAGTGCCTGCACGACGGCATGCAGGCCGCGCACGTCGATCTGGTACTGCTCGAACTCGTCGATCCGGTACCGGCCACCGTCACTCCGGCCCGGCTGCGCTGCCTGGAGCCGAGGTCACTGATCGACCGTCCCTTCTGGGCGTACGGCTATCCCTCGGGGATAACCGGGGGTACCCCGGCCAACGGCACCGTCACCGACATCGGCGGCTGGGGCCTCGTCATGATCGACAGTGGCGCGGGCGGCGCGCTGAGCAAGGGCTTCAGCGGCGGAGCTGTCTGGTCGCCGGAGTACGAGGCCGTGGTCGGCGTCGTCGTCTCCGCCGACGGGCAGGGCAAGGGGCAGGCGGTGACGCTGCACCACGCCCACGAGCAGATACCCGAGATGAAGCTGATGGCCCTGTCGGCGTGGCGGGTCGAGGACGCCGACGACACCGCGCTCTCCGCCTGGGGCTGGACGCTGAGCGCCGACGGTGAAGCCGGTCGCCACTGGCTCCCCCGGGCCCGGGGCGTGGCGGTGGACACCGAGGGCGGTGCCCGGTTCCGCGGCCGGGCGACCGCCCTACGACAGCTGGTGGATTGGATCGACGGGCCCACGCCGACGGGCCGGCCCCTGATCGTCACCGGGTCGCCCGGCGTGGGAAAGTCCGCCGTCCTCGGCCGGATCGTCACCACGGCCGACCGGAAGATCCGCGCCTGCCTACCGGCGGACGACGTCGCCGTCCGAGCCACGCCCGACTCGGTGTCCTGCGCCGTGCACGCCAAGGGCAAGACCGCCCTCGAGGTGGCGGCCGAGATCGCCCGCGCGGTCGCGGTCGACCTGCCCGGTACGCCGGCCGACCTGATCCCGACGGTACGCGAGCGGATGGAGCGACGGCCCGCCCGCTTCGCGCTCGTCGTCGACGCCCTCGACGAGGCTGCCGACCCGGGCCAGGCACGGCAGATCGTCGACGACATCCTCCAGCCGTTGGCACGCGACTGCGGCCGGTACGGGGCCCGGGTGGTGGTCGGCACCCGACGCTCCGACGACCGGGGCAATCTGATCACCTGCTTTGGTGCCGACGTGGAGTTGATCGATCTGGACACACCGGAATACTTCGCCGAGTCTGACCTCGTCAACTACGCCCAGGCGACCCTGCGGCTGCTTGGTTCCGAGCGTCCCGCCAACCCGTATGCCGATCCCGCGGCCGCCGCCCCACTCGCCCGGCGGATCGCTGTCCTGGCCAGGGGCAACTTCCTCGTCGCCGGCCTCGTCGCCAGGGCACACGCCCTGCGGGACAACGAGCCCGTCGATCCGGCCACGGTGTCGTTTACCGCGACCGTGGCCCACGCACTGGACGCGTACCTCTCCGGGCTGCCAGCGGCCGGCTCGACCTCCGCCCGGTTGGCACTGACCGCCCTGGCGTACGCCGAGACGCCGGGACTGCCGCTGTCTCTGTGGCAGGCCGCCGTGACGGCTCTCGGCGGAACCGTCACCGAGGCTCAACTCGGCAGCTTCGCCCGTACCTCGGCGGCGAACTTCCTCGTCGAGACCGGCGGCGGAGCACAGCCCGCGTACCGGCTGTTCCACCAGGCCCTCAACGACGCGTTGCTGGCCGACCGGGACGTACGGGCGTCCCGCCGTGACGACCAGCGCCGGCTGGTGTCGGCGTGGATCGCCCCGGCCCGTATCGCGGGATGGGACACCGCCCCCGACTACCTGCTGCGGTGGTTGCCGCAGCACGCTGACCGGGCCGGGCTCGTCGAGCATCTGCTGGCCGACGAGGACTACCTGCGGCACGCGCACCTGGACCGGTTGCTCACCATCGTCGACGCCGAGCACACACTGATGACGCCGATGGCGCGGGCTCGCGCCAGACTGCTCCAGTGCACGCCGCTGGCGGTGGCCGCAGGCCCGGCCGAGAGGGCGGCGCTCTTCTCGGTCGTCGACTGCCTCTACGGCCTGGACAGCGGGATCCTGGCCGACGCCGCCCCGTACCGTGCGCGCTGGGCGCACACCCCGCCCCGGCAGGAACGCAGTGTGCTCGACGGGCATTCGCAGGCCGTCTACGACGTCGCCGCCATCGAGATCGACAACCGGCGGCTGCTTGCCTCCGTCGGTGACGACGGCACCGTACGGCTCTGGGACCCGCTGACGAACCAGGCCGAGCGGGTCTTCACCTGCCACGACGACACGATCCGGAGCGTGTGCGCCGTCCGGACCGGCAACGGCGAGACACTGATCGCAACCGCGAGCCACGACGGCACGCTGGGGCTGTGGGATCCGCGGAGCGGCCACCGCCGGCATGAGCTGCGCGGACACCGCGACTGGGTCCGCAACGTCTGTGCCATCCCGCTGCCCGGAGGCGACCTGCTCGCCTCGGCCGGCGACGACCGCACGGTACGGGTGTGGGACCCAGCCACCGGAGCCCAACGTCACAAGCTGATCGGGCACACCGGCTGGGTGACGGCCGTGGCGTACGTGCCGGCCGGCCGGCACCTCCTCGCCTCCACCGGGTACGACGGCGTGATCCGGATCTGGGACCTAGCCGCCGACAACCGGCCGGCGCTGGTCCTCACCGGCCACACCGGCTGGGTCACCACCCTCTGCGCGGTCGAGACGCCCGAGGGCACACTGCTCGCCTCGGCGGGCTACGACGGCACCGTCCGGCTATGGAACCCGTTGACCGGTCGGCCGGTCCAGGTTCTGGAGACCGGTGGACCGATAACCGATCTCTGCACCGTTGAGGCGGAGGGCGGGCGCCTGCTGGCGTCCACCGGTGAGGACGGGCTCATCAGGTTGTGGGAGGTGCCGGCCTGGACGAGCCGACCGAGCCTACGGGGACACGCGGCCTGGATCCGCGCGGTGTGCGAGTTGCGCTCCGCCAAGAACCGGCTGCTGGCCACCGCCGGTGACGACGGGACGGTCCGGTTGTGGGACCCGGCCGGCGGCCAGCCGGACACCGTCGCCGAACAGGACCGGTTCGGACCGGTGAAGGCGGTCTGCCCGGTACCTGCCGGACGGCCGGCGGTGGCCGCGGGCGGCGCCGACGGCCAAGTCCGCTTCTGGGACGCCAACACTGGTGAGCGGTTGTTGGAGTTCCAGAGAGCAATAGTCAAGACTTGTGGATGAGAAATCTTGATCAGGCGGCTGCGGCGTCGGAGGTGACGGGTTCGGTCGTGG
>NZ_MUYZ01000083.1:0-22587 GCF_003013775.1 Micromonospora sp. MH33 | reverse complement strand
CATGTCATCGACCATCGCTGTCACGAAACGTAGATCATGCCGCAGCTACCGCACCGTCCATCTGAGACACGCCCTAAGCACGCGTGCCGGTGGCACGCTGACGAACCTGCGACGTGGATCGGTCAGACAGAGGTGGGCGCCGAGCACCTCGGTGGTCGACAGGCCGCGCGGTGTCGCACGGTGGCCCTGCTTCAGAAGCTCTCGGCACACCGACGTGTACAACTCGTTGGCCGAAGCGGCAGTCAGGACGAGCATGCGGGCACCTCCTCGACCGCTGGGGGCGGCGGGGTGTAGAGGTTGAGTTGATCGGCAGACATCCGGCGCAGCCATTCGGCATGGCGCGCCATCCCGGTGCGCAGGTCGGTGTCGGGCCGGTAACCCAGGAGAACGCGGGCCAGCGTCAGATCGGCGGCAGTGGCCGGAACGTCACCGTCCTGGGTAGCACTGACCATGAGCGGGACCGGCTGCCCGACCACCTGTCGCGCCATACCGAGGACGTCGATCATCGATACGCTCGAACCGCCCCCGACGTTCACCACGGCAGCGGAGACATCTGCGGTGGCCGCCGCCATCGTGGCTTCGACGACATCTTTGACGTAGGTGAATTCGCGCCGCTGCGTACCGTCCCCGAACAGGGTGTACTGCTGGCCCGTCAACGCTGCCGCCAGCACGCGTCCGATCGCCATGTCGGGCCGCTGCCTCGGCCCGTAGACGGTGAAGTACCGCAACGCGATGACCGACAACCGACTGCCGGGACGCTTCGCATGCGCCAGGCAGAGCTGCTCGCCGGCGAGCTTGCTCACCCCGTAAGGAGAGATTGGCACCGTCGGCTCGCTCTCCCGGCTCGGCGCACCAGTCACGCCATACACGCTCGATGACGAGGCATAGATGAGCCTCGGTACACCCTGCCGCACGCATGCCGCCAGTACGCGCTCGGTTGCCAGAATGTTCGCCGCCGCGTAGCGAGGGAACCCGGTCCACGACGACCGGACGCCGGGCACCGCCGCGAGGTGAAACACGTAGCGAGCGTCCTTCACGAGGCTGTCCAGGTCCGCGTCCATCAGATCCGCGTTGACGCAGGAGAACCTGGGGTGCCCCTCGGCGTTCTGGAGGTTCGCGTGCGCGACTGGATCGGTGCGCGGGCTGCGCTGGTCAATGCCAATTACCGTGTATCCCTGTGCGAGGAGCGCCTCCGCCAGGTGGGAGCCGATGAACCCGGCCGCGCCCGTGACGACGGCCGTGGATCCTGGTTCATCGTTGTTGTGCATGATCAGGCTGCCCTTGTCCGAGCTAGCTGCCGGCCATGGCTCGGCAGAGCCTGCGAAGTTGCCGCCGGCAGCACGCTGTCCCGCCCGCGTCGAGGGCCCCGCGGCGGTCGGGGTGGCTACGTCGATCACCGGCAGATTGAGCGCGTGTACCTCTTCAGTAAGTTCCTGGACGCTGCGTGACCCAGTGTCGAGGACCGCGGTCGGCGGAGCCATCGACATCACTCTCCTTCCCTGGAGGGGTTGTGGTGGTGCCACCTGGCCATCAGGACCAGGAGATCGAGATGAGGCCGTGGGTCTTGTCCATGACGGCGGCGTCGGAGGGAATGCGGGTGTGGTCGCTGCCGGCGGGCCAGTAGCCGAAGCGGGGCTCGACATCGCGCCCGTCGCGATCCCAGGCGCGGATCTGCTCGACCATCGCGGCGGCGGCCCGCTCGCCGTCCGGACCGAAGGCGCGGGCCCCGAACTCGAAGCCCTCCCCCTCGGGCGCAGACCGCAACGCCAGGTACGCGAAGCCCGCGCCGTAGACGACACCGAAGGGGAACCAGAGGCACTCGGCAGCCAGGTCGGTGCCCTCGTCGGCGGCGATGCGGCAGAAGCCTGGCAGGAACCACGCGAACCACAGATGCAGGTCGGGGAACGAGACCCCATTGCCGATCGTCACGCCAGACCACAGCTCGGCACGCTCGCCGGCCAGGACGCCGTCGAGACGGTCCAGGTGATCGGGCACCTCGGAGTCGAACAGGAGCCGCACGTGTCCGCCGTTCGCATCGGGTAGAAGAAACACCCGGTCCGTGTGCGCGCCGTCGCCCTGCATCGGCACAAACCCGGCGACCTCCACCGACCTGCTGACCAGGTGGTCCCCGTCGCGGCGGAAGCCGATCGTCCTCGTGACGGCGTTCATGATCAGGGGCAGGACGATCACGCCGCCTTCGCGCAGTTGGTCGAGCAGGGCGGGAGCGATGTCCCACGCCCCGACGGTCACGATGATCGCGTCGAACGGCCCCTCGTCTGGTACGCCGTGCTCCGCGTCGGCGACGAGGGCCCGGACGCGGCTGCCGTAGCCGTTCGCTTCGAGCAGCGTCGCGGCTCGGTCGGTGACTTCGAGGTCGATGTCCACGCTCACGACCCGACCACCGGGGCCGACGATCTCGGCGAGGTACGCGGCGTTCAGACCACCGGAGCCGACCTCCAACACCGTCATGCCCGGCGAGAGTTCGGCCTGCTCCAGCATCCGCGCTTGGATATAGGCCGCGGACACCGACGAGAGCGCCATGCCGTGCTCGTCGCGCTTGGTCACCACCGAGCTGTCGAAGCCGTAGGCGACGTCGAGGTCGGTCCCGGCGGGCATGAACGCCTCGCGCGGTACCCGACGGACCGCCGCCTCCACCAGTTCCGAGGTGATCTTGTGCTGGGCGCGCAGGTTGTCCACGAGAGCGGCGCGCAGCTCGGCGGCGCGGTCTCCGGCGAATCTTGTCTCGGTTGTGTGGCTCACTCGCTACTTCCTCTTCCTCGAAGCGGATCGGGTCACGTCGAACCTTGCTCCGCTCGCAACGGTCAGAACGGCATCGGTGATGCGGCGGGTGGTTGCCTTTTCGGGGCTGGGTGGGCCGGCGGCAGTGGGACCCGGGGGGGTCCGCTGCCGCCGGCCCGTGACCGGCCATCCGTGGCTACCCCTGTCACAGCGGCCGGTCCGGTAGCCGCCTTGCGGCGACTACAGCAGGGACTGACGGATCTCGGGTCTCCGGCAGCCCTAGTCAGTGGGAAGGCAAGTCAGCGTTGGGCTGGCATCACCTACGCGGCGGGCCTCTTCACGTTGTCTTGCATGGCCTGGCGAGCGCGGAGTTCCTACGGGCCAGGCAGCACGCTGAGGGCCGGCCGTGAGATCGATGAATCGGTCGAGGTCGGCGTGGACGAGGTGGGACTCGACCAGCAGGGAGGCAGGTGCGGTGGTCATGGTGGTTGGCCTTCGTCGGTCGAGAGCCGGTGCCGGTGTCGTTAATGCGCGGGGGCGCTGATGGGTGTTGCCTGCGCGGGTCGGGGTCGCGGGATTGGTCTGGCCTGCGGTCCGGTCGCGGCGGCGAGGTCGGCGACGAAGGCGTCGATCTGGGCGGAGGTGATGCCGGGCATGCAGATGAGGTGGCTGATGTCGCCGTCGGCGGCTAGCACCCATTTGTCGCGAACCGGTTTGGGAGGTGTGGGTAGGACGACGGTGAAGGCGTGCGGGTGTCGCCAGGCGGGCCAGCCCACGGCGTTGAGCTGCTCGACGGTGTAGGCGGCGAGGCGGCGGGCCTCGCTGACCCGCCATCGGTGCCCTTCCCGTCCGTGAACGGCGATGGCGTGCCAGAGCAGCGCCGCCGAGAGGCCGCACCGAGATCCGGTGATCGTGGTGTCCGCCGTAGCGGTGTAGGCGATGGGGGTGCCGGTGGCGCGCAGGTGGTTGCGGATGAGCACGATGCCGCACGGTGTTGGTGTGCCGAAGAACTTGTGGCCGCTGATAGCGATGCTGCCGATGCCGCTGGCGTCATCGAGGCGCAGCCGCCCGTCGAGGGCCAGGGGGATGCCGGACAGGGCCGCGTCGACGTGCAGGTGTCCGCCGGCGTGGTGCGCGTCGAGAAGGGCGCGGATGCGGCTGGTGTCGTCGACTGCCTCGGTCATGGTGGTGCCGGCGGTCGCGACGACGATGGCCGGGAAGCGCCGCCGCCTGTGGAGCTGCTCGGCGAGGTGCGCGTAGTCCATCTCCCCGTCGAGCCGTGCGTGGACCAGGACGCCGTGAGCGCCGAGCAGACGCACCACCTTCGCCACCGAGTAGTGGGCTGCTGCCGTGTAGTAGATCCGGGCCGTGGGGTCACGGCGGTGCGCGGCGTGCAGCGCGGACAGGTTGCCTTCCGTGCCGCCGGTGCTGACGTAGCCCCACCGGTCGTCGGTGGGCATGGCGAGCAGGTCGGCTACCCACGTGATGACCGCGCGTTCCAGCGCTCGTGTGTGTGCGATTCCGCCTTCGTCGGCGGGGTCGCCGATGTTGTTCCACAGCCTGCGGCCGAGGCGGGTCATGACCTCGCTGTGGTCGAGGTCCACGGCGCCGGGAAACCCGATGCTCGTGGCCGCCGCGGCGTCGGCCTCGCAGACGAGGTGATCGAGAACGGCGGTGATGTCGATCGGCGTGCGGCTCAGGTCCGCGGCGCCGGTGAGGTTCAGGGTGTGGGTCATGCTGGCCGGCCGCCGTGCAGGTGCCCGGTGAGGGTGTGGTGCAGCGCGCCGAGGTTGCGCCACACCGCCCGGGTGGCGTCGTCGCCGTCCTCGGTCAGGTTCTCGTGCCGGTTGTAGTAGGTGACGCGGTCCGGGTCGAGGGTGCGGTTGCAGCGGATGCCGTCGACGCCCAGGCGCGCGTGCGGGTCGCGGTCGATGTGCATGGCTGTGCCGTCGGTCAGCAGGACGTACGCCTGGCCTTTGAGGTCGAAGACCGACAGGCGGTGCCCGGTGGCGGGTAGGTCTCGCAGGGTGTGGGCGAGCTGGTACCAGCGTCCCTGGTCGGAGTCGAGGGTGCTGACCCCGAGACCGACGTAGGTCGACCCGTCGGGCAGGGCCATGTCTCCGCCGTTGACCATCGAGCCGTCGGGGCCGAGGGGATGCCAGCGGCGCCGCGCGGAGGCGGCGCGGGCGATGTTGTCCCGGGCTACGCCGTCGAGGTCCGCAAGCAACCTCGGGAGGTCGTCTGCGTCTGGGGAGGCCAGCCACAGGCGGTAGGCGGTGTGCAGCCGGTAGCCGTGCGGCTCGCTGGGCGCGTCGGAGACGAAGAACAGCATCACGCCGTGCGGGCCGAGGGCCTCACGCCCACCGAACCGTTGATCGGCCTCGACCATGTGGCCGGTGTTGATTCGCTTGCACCGGTACGCGACCTGCTTGCGCAGGTCGGCCCAGCGGCGGACCTCCAGCGGCACCCGGTCGTCCGCAGGCATCTGCTCGTACGGCGAGGCCGACACGTTCGGGTGCACAGGCTCCGAAGGCGAAGGGGGAGGAAGCACGGTCTCCGGCGTGCGCGCGTAGTCGGCTGGCATACGCGCTGTCCCGTAGCCGGCCGCCGTCGGGTAGGCGGCGGGCCCCGGCGGGTGAGCGGCGAACCCTGGCCCGTACGGCGGGGGTTCCATGGAACCGGCGTGCGGTGCCGTCTTCGGGTACTCCGGTCGCCATCCGGCTCCGGCGTGTTCGGCGCTGTGGTGCCTGCCCGGAGGCGGCGTGGTCGCGTGGGTCATCATCGTCGGCCCCTTGTCAGATCGCGACGCTGATCGCGTCGGGGACGGCGTGTGTGCTCGGGGTGCCACGGCCGATGCCGGCGTAGACGTCCGGACGGGACTGGCGCAGATGCCCTGCCCACACCCCGCCGAGGACGGCGGTGGCGGCGAGGATCGTCGGCAGCAGGAACGGGTACAGCGTTCCCGGCGCGGCCCCGAGTAGGGAGCCAACGTTGCCGACCATCAGGCCCAGCAGCACCAGCCCACCCAGGACGCCCAGGGCGGGTGCGAGCCGCCACTCCCACACCGCCGGCCTCGGGCCGCGCACGCTGGCCGGTGCGGTCATGGCCGCCACCGACGCGGCAAGCAGCAGGCTTAGCAGGCCCATCGCGCCCAGCGTCGACAGCCACGTGAACATCACCGAGATGGGGTCAGCGCCGGCCAACGCGAACGCGCCCACCACCACCGAGGCGATGGTCGTCTGGGTCAACGAGCCGCCGCGCGGTGCGCTGACCCGGGCCGTGCTGCCCGTTTGCGCGAGACCGGCGGGCAGGATGCCTTCGCGTGCCAGGGCGAACACGTACCGGGCCACGACGTTGTGGAAGACGAGCTTCGAGGTGAAGATCGCAAGGATCAGAACCAGCTCCGCAAGCGGAACCCACCAGCCGCCGAGGCGTTCCAGGACCGAGAACGGCAGCCCTGCCGCCGGGTCGGCGGCCACCTCGCCGACGGCGTCGGGGCCGACGGCCACGCCCATCGCCCACGCCGCGAGCGCGTACACGCCGCCGAGGACAACCACCGCGCCGATCGTGGCCCGACCCACCGACCGGCGGTCCACGGCCTCCTCGACCATCGAACCCGGGGCGTCAACACCCATCAACGCCGCCACACTGAACGCGACCGCGCCACCGACACCGCCGACCGCCAGCCCGGAGATGTCGAAGGCAGCCCACGACAGCTGACGGCCCGCCGGTTCCCCGACACCGGCGAGGACGAACGCGGCGACGATCAGCAGGGACCCCACCAGCACGGCCATCAAGACCCGGGTGGACAGCACGATCGCCCGAATACCGAACGCCCCCACCACAGCCACGGCGATGCCCGCCCACACCCACCACACACCGCCGAGGTGCCCGGCCATCGTGGCACCGAGCAAGCCATACAGGCTGATCTGAATCGAGTTGTAGGCCACCAGGGCGACCAGGCCAGCGGCGACGCCCCAGCCGCGCCCAGTGCTGTTGGCGAGGATGCCGTAATAGGCCGCTGGGTGCCCCAGCTGGCGGGCCATCGCCGTGTACCCGACGGCCAGTAGCGCCACGACTGCCGCGACGAGGACGAACACCAGCGGCAGCGCGGTTACCCGCGTGGTGGCGTAGGTAGCGACGGTGCCTCCGACGAGCACCACCATCGGTGCCGACGCCGCCGCCCCGGACACCCACAACCCGGTCGGCGTCAACGTCCGCCGCGCGAGCGCCACCTGCATGTGCGTTGACCTCACCGCTGCCCCCGCTCCACCACGTCCGGGCAGCCCGAGCGGCGGCAGCCGTCCACCGGATGCCTGCACACGTCGGCGGCGTTCGCCGCGACGAGATACACCGCCGCCGGCCGCACCGGACCGCGACGCCAGAAGCCCTGGTCGCGGTCGAGCCACCGCTGCGCGGTCTGCGCGTCCGGAGTGAAGCCGAACAGGTCATGGCAGCCGCTCGCCCACTCCCGGCGGATCGCGTACCCCCACGCGAACTCGTCCGACGTCACGTCTCCCGCGTCCGTGACGGCGGCATCGGCACCCGCAGAGGGCGGCCACGGCGACCACCGTCCGACGGTGCGCCGTGTTGGGGCCAAGGCGCGTAAACGGGTCATAGCGGACAGCATGAGGGGTGCCTCCTTCGATGGCAGGGTGCGAGAGGGTGACCCGCCGCGAGGTCATCGCCAGCAGGTGATCAACAACTGGGTGTTCTCGGCCGTCAGGGAGAACGAGGCGAGGTCGGTAAGGCGCGGGGACGCAGCGGCATCGCGAATCGATGCGCCCGCACCCGGCACGGCAACCCATCCGGTCGGCGGTCGCCTGGCGTGGGCCGCCACATCCGCCACAGCGCCGGCCCGCCGGGCTCCAACAACACCGGCGACCGCGGCTCGTACCCGAGCCGGGCAACCACACTCTCGCGCGGCCGGGCGCAACTAACCTCCGCGTACGCCGGCAGCCCTTCCGCGTCGAGCCTGCGGTGGTAGCTGGCCAGCACGGCACGCGCAGCCCCGCTTTGCCCGGGACGGGCCGCGAGATGCGCGAGGTAGTGGTGCGGCGTGTGCGGAAGCACCGCGTCGACGTAGGCGTGCATCAACGCGAACCGAGGTCCATACGGTCCGAGGAGGCGCTGCAGGTCGTACACCCACGACGCAGCCGGTGCGGGCGGCTCCAGCCGCGAATACCAGACCGCGACAGCGGCTTGGTCCTCGGTCGTGACGACCTGGCCCTCGCTCAACCCGCGCCTCAGCAGAAGCCGTGCGTAGGTGAGGAGAACGCCGAAACGTTCGGCTTCGTCCGACACCAGCCAGGCGGCCGTAGGCTGCGCCATCAGCATGTCCGCCACGAGCGCCGACAAAGCATCGACGTCCTCGATGCCCGCGCAGCGGACCACCCGCTCCGGAGACGTCATGCGTCCCTCGCGGAGCGGCTCGTGCCGCTGCTGGGAGCTGCTCTGTCCGCCTCCGACGAGTTTGCAGCCCGCTGACGGGACAGCCATCGAGCCGAGTCAAGCGCGCGCTGGAAGCTGGTGGCGAGGTGCAACCTCTCCGACGGAACTCCTGCCAGGGACAGGCGGTGGCGCGCCACCTCCATTAACCCCGGAGGACCACAGACGAAGACCGCCTGCCCTTGCCGGTGGTAATACAACGCCACGCTCAGCAGATCCCCCTGCGCGGCCGGCTCCACGTCAGGGTCATCCGAGAACGCCAGCACCACATTCAGCCAGTCGCCATGCGCCTGCTGAAGCTTGTCCAACGCCACCGCGTCGTAAAGCTCGGGCAGCGTCCGTGCACCAACCACCAACGTCACCGGCCGTCGGATCGGTGACGCAGCGACCTCTTCGACCATCGCTCGTAACGGCGCAAGCCCCGTACCTCCGGCTGCCAGGAGAAGGTCAGCACCATCAGCTCGCTCCAGCGACAACCCAACATCCAGCGCCGGCCCCAGCCACAGCGACTCCCCTGGCCTCACCTGCCTGACCAGCACAGGAGAGACCGATCCCGCGGGCACTGCGCGCACGTGAAACTCCACCGTGCCATCTGCGCGAGGAGCGTTCGCGGGTGAGAGCCAACGCCACTGGCCGGGAAGCCGAGGCGTGCACACGGGCATGGCTTGACCGGGCAGGTAACGAAGACGTCGCACCGGTCGCGCAGTCAAGATCGCTACGTCCTCGGCAGCCGCCTCACAGGCCACCACCTCAGCGGTGACCACGTCAGGTCCGGTTCCCAAGGCGTTCGCCGCCCGCTCGGCCAGACGAAGCGACCGGCGGCATCCGACCTCCCAATAGCCGGCCAGATCCGGCTCCCAGCTCGCACCGGCGAACCGCCGCACGGTGTCCACCATGGCCGCCGCAACCACCGTGTGGTGATACGGATACAACCCGAACCGCAGGTACATCCGACCCATCAACGCCAACTCAGCGCGGCGAGCGGCCGGATCTCCCCGACGGGCAACCATCTCGGCCAGCGTCGAGAAGAACATCGGCGCGAACTGCTGCGGCAAGACCCGGACGCTTCTGTCCTCCATGTACGACCAAAAGTGATCGGCGGCCTGGTCAGGGGCACCCAGCGCAGCCAGCAACCTTTGCGGATCCGGCCTGCGCCCGCCAGAGCCTGAGCCAACGTCAGGGCCAGGATTCAAGGTGCTCATCCGGGACATCCCCTCAAGCGTGACCGGTAGCGACATGCAACGACCCGAGACTGCCGAGAATATATTCTCGGCAGCCAGCGTTACATTCGCCACTAGGGATGTCAATCTTCTGATGTAACTTTTCGCCCCCACGCCGCTACGCCGGATGACGACCGCGTGCGAGGAGCGGACGAAGGATGACCCCACAAGACCGGAGGAACCCATGGCCAGGCCGATCGGCCCAACGATCCCAAGGTGGCAGCTCGGCGAGCAGCTCAGCGCCCTGCGCGAGAGGGCTCGCGTTTCACAGAGCCAGATCGCGGACCGGCTGGGGTGTTCGGTGAGCAAGATCCAGAAGATCGAGGCAGGGGAGGTTGGCGTCGTCCGGGCCGAGCTGGAGGCCATGCTCACCACCTACGACCTCACGGACGATCAACTGCGCACAGAGCTGTTTGCGTTGCAAGGGCTCGGCAAGCAACGTGGATGGTGGTCGAAGTTCGGTGCCGTGCCCGCGCCCTTCGCGACATTCCTCGGCATCGAGAGCGCAGCAACCACGATCAAGGCATACGAACCCATGGTCATTCATGGACTACTTCAGACCGAGGGGTATGCCCGTGCCATCGCTGGGACCGTCGCCCTTCTCGGAGATGAAGATCAACGCGAGCGACAGGTGCGGATCCGCATGGAACGACAGGAGAAGGTGCTCAGTGATGACCCACCGGAAGTGTGGGTGATCCTGGATGAGGCGGTCCTGCGCCGAGAGATCGGAGGCCCATCCGTGATGGCCGCACAGCTTCAGCACCTACTTGCGCTGCCACGCTGGGTGACCGTGCAGGTTGTGCCCTTCAGTAACGGCGGGTACCCCGGCACTCGCGGCGCAATGACGATCTTCGAGTTCGAGGAGCGACTCCACAGCCCTGTCGTCTACGTCGAGTGCCAGGCAGGGAACCTCTATCTAGAGAAGGAGGATGACCTGCGTCGCTGTAACGTTGCGTACAACCACATGACCGCCTCAGCCCTCAGCAAGCAGGAGTCAGCACGGCTGATTGAGGTCGTTGCACGTCAGTACCAGGATTCCGCAAGGAGCGAACGGTGAACCCGGACCTGTCACGCGCCGCTTGGCGCAAGAGCAGTCATTCTCAGGACAACGGGGGGTGCGTCGAGGTCGCCATCAACGTCGGCCCTCTCGTTCCAGTCCGAGACTCCAAGGACCCCAGAGGACCTAAATTGATCTTCGACACCGAGTCCTGGAGGGAGTTCGTGTCGGAGGTACGGCGGGGGGCCCTGCCGAGGCCTTGAGGTCGCCCCTCTGCGTAGGCGTGATCGTCACGTGCCGAGAATATCTTCGCCCAGGCCCGCGAATATTGCACACGAGGCTCTCTCCGTGCGAGCATCGCCATGCGGACGCGCTGCGGAAGGCGCGGTGAGGGAGAGGGGCAACATCGTGCAACTCGAGTTCATTCGCAAGTGGGGCGATAGCGGGACAGGCAACTGCCCGGCGCTTTACCGTGCCGACAACGGCAACTACGTCGTCCAAGGATGGCAGGTGGACGACGAGACGCGTGCCCAGCTTCGCGATCTAGGAGCGAACGAGACGGCCGTCGAGGTCCCCGCCGATGTTATCGCCGGCATCGTAGCGCGGGCATCCTGACCATGGCCGAACAGCTCACCGGCGATGATTTCAATAAGCTGTTTCGCTACTTCACCGCCACGGCATTCCGGCTAGAGGTGCAACCGGTATACGAGGTGACCGACGAGCGGCAGTCAGTAGACGAATTCCTCGCCGGTGAGCCCCGGCCGGTTACCGTTTTTCCCTTCTATGCGGCTTGGCTTGAACAGATTCGCTCAGTCACGGCGGAGGGGCGGCGCGTTGAGCGAGTTCGCATCCTGAGCGAGCCGCCCACCGACTATCAACGCTGGGAGATGTGGAGCGGGCAGTACAACATCGCAGCGGGCGAGGAAATTCGCTACATGAGTCGGAGTCGAGCAGAAGAGATTGGGCTGCCCATCCAGGACGACTGGTGGCTCTTTGACTCGCAGCGACTAGCGATCATGAAGTTTAGTGATCGGGGCGAGCCGCTGGGCGGCGAGATCGTCACGGATCCGGCCATCGTTTCACGGCATGTCCTCTGGTGGGATCTCGCCGTTCGGCACAGCACGCCCGATGCAGCAGACACCAGGCCAGCATCGGCAATTTCGTAAAGGAAGTCCTCAGCGGTGGATTCGATAGAGGACTGGCTGCGGCGACCGGGCGGGCTGGCCGGGCACCTCCGGGAGCTTCGTCGCGGCGCGCAGCTGACCGGCGCCGAGATGGCACGACGTTTAGGTTGGACGCAATCCAAGGTCTCGAAGATCGAGACAGGTAAGCAGATGCCATCCGACGAGGATCTTTCAGGCTGGCTGGCGACATGCCATGCCTCCGAGGCATCGCAGGCCACCCTGCTCGCCTTGCTCCACGAGGCACAGGGGCTGCATCAGGAGTGGCGGCAGCAGGTTCGACTCGGACAATCCACAATTCAGCGTAACTATGACCAGCTGGTCAGCAAGGCAACCCGGATCCGCAACGCGGAAATTGTATACGTTCCCGGCCTACTGCAAACACCGGGCTACGCCCGCTCGCGGATAGAGGAAGGTGTGCGACTCCACGGTGCCGACCCTGATGAGGTCGAGTCGGCCACGGCACGCAGAATGCTGCGACAGCAGGTATTGTACGATACGTCGAAGAAATTCGAGTTCATCGTCTTCGAGGCCGCGCTCCGCGTGCTGCTTTGTCCACCGCTGGACATGCTTGCCCAACTAGATCGCCTTACGAACGTCGCCGACCTGCCTCACATAACGCTCGGAATCATTCCGTTCGGCCGGCAGCTATCGACCGCACCGCAGAACTCCTTCCTTCTGCTGGGCGACGACTTGGCAGTCGTCGAGACCTTCATCGGTGAGTACATGTTCCACGGCGAAGAGGCGGCTGCCTACTCGAATGTGATGGACCGGTTGGCGGACGACGCCGTGCACGGCAGCGAGGCGCGCAAGGTCATCCAGCGAGCCATGACGGAGCTCCGCAACGCCAGCTGATGGGTGGCGTTCTGTAGACGACGGTGATGGCGGTAGCTGCCGCGCCAAGGCAGTAGGTGGTGGCGGTCACGAGCGGCGGGCGGGGCCACGCCGCCAAGCCACCGTTCGGGTACGTGAATTTTGCCAGCCATGGTCACCCTGTTGTGCACGCGGAACCGCCGTACCTCGAAGGGCCGGAACAGACCGCTATGTTTCGCGAACGCCTACCTGAGGAAGCCACCCGGCCAGGATTCTCGCTAATTGTTGCGGCGGAAGGCGGGCATCTCGTCGAAGCGGCCTACGGTTGGACGATGCCAGCTGGCACCTGGTGGTCCCGTGCCCAGCAGCAACCCTCCCGCGAGATGCTCGACGCGGACAAGTTTGCGGTGATGGAGTGGATGGTGCACCCCAGGCGGCGAGGTGAGGGCGTTGGTTCGAAGTTGATGCAGCGACTGCTCGCGGACCGGCCGGAGCGGTGGGCGACTTTGGCCTCCGATCCCCGATCGGAGGCCAGAGCCATGTACGAACGAGCTGGATGGTCCCAGGTAGCGACGTCAGAGTTGCCATGGGGGCCTTCCATGGATCTCTTGGTCCTGCCGCTGCCGGTAACAAATGCGTGACACGTCGATGAGCTCGTCACCGCCGCTCCCTTCCGGAACCGGATCCTGAACGAGCTGCCGGCGGGTTCGGAATGCGCTGGCTCCTCTTCTTCTGGCGGAGCCGGCGGAGGGTCGCTTCTTGTCGCAACTTTCTCCGCCTGTCAACGGCGACTCAACGTCAGCCCCTCTGATCCGGTCACTTGTTGGGCAACTTCTACCTCCTGTGCGTAGTCACAGCGTGACGTGAATGAGATCCTCATGTTTGACTACATGCATGGGGGCGGATGGAGTGCGGCTGTCGATTGACTGCGGAGGCGCAGGCACTGTAGCCATCCTGGCCTGGCCTGACGGCAGATCCTCGGTAGTGATGTTCGACGGTCTGCCCTTCCTACCGAGTGTCGGGTACGTGAACGCCGACGGGCAGGTGTGGACGGGCCAGCGGGTTTGGCAGGCCGTCGTGGAGCAGCCGGCGCGGTTGATTCCGATTCCGCGTCGTCCCGCTGACGGCGACTTGGTGGTCGAGGGTACAGAGGTTGAGGCGGTGGAGTTGGCTGCGGCTCCGCTGCGGCGGGTGGTTGCTGAGGCGGAACTCCTCGCTGGTGGGCCGGTGGCTGATGTGCGGTTGGTGGTGCCGGCGGGTTGGGGACCGCGTCGGCGTACCTGGATACGGCAGGTCGCCCATCGAGCGGGCCTTGTGCGGCCGAGACTCGTGGAAGCTCCGGTCGCTGTGGCGCAACTCCTGCTGGCTACGGGCGTGCAGTTGCCGGTGGGGTCCTTCGCTGTCGTCTGTGACATCGGCGCAGGCGCGGAATTGACGGTCCTGCGCCGGGGTACTACAGGCTTCGAGGTTCTCGCGACGCTTGCCGACTCTGGCGCCGGCGGTAGTGCCGTGGACGAATCGCTGCGGGCCGCGTTGACGAACGGTCAGGAGGTGCAGGCCAGCGGCGCTGATCGGTGGGCGTTGGCAGAGAGCGTGCGCGTCGCGAAGGAAGCGCTGGTTTCGCACCCAGCGGTTGCGGTACCGATAGCTGGTCAGGCCCCGGTTATCGCCAATCGGGCGATGCTCGAAGAAGCGGTGACGCCGGTCGTGCGGCGTGTCGCCGACCTGGTCCAGCAGACCGTCGCCGCCGCGGAGCTAACTGGTGGCGACTTGGTGGGGATCTACTGCGTGGGAGGCAGCGCCCACCTGCCGCACCTGGGTGTCGCCATCGCCGAGCGGACCGGCATCACTCCCACCGTCGTAGTCGACCCGCAGCTCGCGGCGGCTCGGGGTGCCGCCGAGGTCGGCGCGGTCGTTCCGGGTCCGCCTCAGGTGGAGGTGACGGTTCCACCGGTGCGGCGGGCCGTGGCGATTGCGGTGCCGGGCTTTGCGTCGCTGTGCTTGTTCTGGCAGTGCATCGTGACGGCCGAGAAGAACAACGCTTTGAGCGTGTACTACTGGGTCGACTTCAACTGGGGCGGATTGACTCTGGCAGCCGTCTCCGCGCTGCTGGCCTGCCTGGCGGCAGGGACCGTCCTCGGGTCGTTGATTGCTGCCCGCAGCCCCGCTCCTGACCTGCGGACCGAAGGTGGAAGGGTCAGTGTCGGCATCCTCGCTGCGCTCTGCCTCGGGACAGCCATCGCCGGCCTCTACGCAGTAGTCGCCGCTCAGTATTTCGGCCTGCCGGTCGGCGGCGGCTTCCTACGCTGGGCGCTGTGGCCGATCGTTCCCGTCGCGGTGATCGCGGTGGTGATGGCCGTAGTCGCCGCCCGGCAATGGCGTACGCCGCACGGCGGCTGGTCGGCCCTGCTGGCCGTGCCGACAGGTTCGGTCGTGGCCGCCACGCTTGGCATGGGGCTGATTCAGTACTCGCTGACCGCTGACCGATGGCCGCGTCTGGTGTTGTGGATCGACCTCGCCGGCCGCGTTGGCGGGCTGCTCCTGGGCGTCGCGGTGGTGATGGCGCTCGTGAGGCCGCTGATGTTCCGGCTGATCGTGTCCGCGCCGGTCGCGGTTATCGGCGCGGCGATCGTGAACCGACAGGCCACCGGGATCCTCGCCGTCGGCTATGCCTTGGCGGTGGCGGTGTGGTGGGCTGCCCGAGTGTGGATGCGCGTCATCCGTTCCACCGCTCCGGCACCTCGTGCGTTCGTCGGCGCTCCTGGTGGAGGTGGGTGAGGTGCGCTGGCCGCGGCAACTCGCGTCGCTGCTGGTCGTCGTTCTCCTCCTAGCCGGGCCGCCGGCGGTGTTGCTGGCCGTGGTCGGTCCGCCTGTTCGCGGCTGGCCGACCGCAGCGCAGGTGCGGGAATGGGTGCAGCAGCCGTTGACCGAGCAGACGCTCACGGCCGCGCTCACCGTCGGGGCGTGGCTGATCTGGCTGATGCTCGCCTACACCGTTGTGCTCAGGGTGCTGGTTCGTCTGCGTACCACCTCGGCGTGGCTGCGGCGGCTACCTCTGCCCACGCCCTTGCAGGCCACAGCAAGCGGGGTGGCCGGTGCAGCCGTCCTTGGCGTCACCACCAACACGGCCGTCGCCGCCCCGGCACACCCCGCGCATCCGGTAGCCGCCGGCATGACGGTCTCCCCTGACGATATCGGGCCGGGTGAGTCGAACGGCCGCATCATCGCCGGTGGCGACGGAATCAGCGTGGCCGGCGGGTGGCTGCCTCGCGACGTAGCCGTGGAAGTTTCCGCTGCCGCCGCGCTGGTCTGGCTCCGCCGCCGTCGCGACTACCAACCCGGCCTGAGCTCGAACAACCAGCAGGCTCCAGACCTCGCTCCGCTGCCCCGCACCGTCACCAGCGTCCAGGCGGCTCTCGCCGACAGCCCGCCCCCGCCCACCGCACCATCGCCGTACGGCGTTACGGCTCTGGGCGAAGTCCTCCCCACAGGAGGGGTCAGCCTGGTCGGACCAGGCGCTCTTTCCGCCGGTCGGGGGTTGCTCGTCACCGCCCTGCTGGCAAGGCAGCGCCACCCCGCCGCATCACTCATCACTACCAAGGCAGCGCTGACCGCCCTTCTCGGGCCGGCGACGCAGAGCCTTACCGAACGCCTGCCAGCCAAGATCATCAACAACCTCGATGAGGCAGCCCAGCTCGTCCAGCGTGCCAAGCACCGAGGGCGCCAAACCGTCGCTGGACAGAACCAGCGCACGACGATCGTGAGTGGCCTCCCCACAATCGTGATTCTCGACAGGGAAGACGGCGACAGAGACCAACTGAAGCACCTTGCCGATGTCAGCGTCGCGACCGCGACCATCCTCGTCGTCCTGGGTGGGTGGCCTGGCGGCCCGACCTGGCGGGTCGACAGCGCGGGCCACCTCACCGACCCATACAACACCGACGCGTCGGGGTCCCGGCTGTGCGTCCTCGACCAGGTGGCCACCACCGACCTCCTCACCGTCCTCGCCCCTGCCGAGGCCACCACTGGTTCGACCGCCCCAGATCCTCCAGCGCCCACGCGGGTACAGCAGAAGCCACGACTGCCGCGTCAAATCCCTCGCCATGAACTACGCACGCCGGTAGCCGCAACGCACCGGCGACTGCATCTACGTGTCCTCGGCGATCCCCAACTGCACATCGACGGTAAGCCCTTCACGGTCCGGCGCAGCGCCGCTCTACAAGTGCTCGTCTACCTCGCTGCCGTCCACCCCGCCGGAGCCGACACCGCGCAACTCACCGACGCCATCTGGCCCGGCCTGCCACGGCACGCCCTCACCGGTCGGCTCTACACCGCGCTCAGCGACCTCCGCGCCTCGATCCGGGCCGCCTGCGGGCTACACGTCATCGACCACGCCGACGACCGCTACCGCCTCAGCCCCGCGCACCTCGACGTCGACCTGTGGCACCTGAACGCAGCCCTGCGCCACGCCGCCACCGCAGTCACGAATGACCGCGCAGCATGGCGGGCCGTCATCGACTCCTACCCGGCCGACCTCGCCGAAGGACGCGCTTGGCCTTGGCTCGACCCCATCCGCGAGACGATCCGCCGACACATCATCGACGTCTGCGCCGCCTTTGCCGCAGCCGAATCCGATCCCCGCCAAAGCCTCGAGCTGCTGCAAGCCGGTATCCGCATCGACCCCTACAACAACGCCATACAAGAACGCGCCAGCCACCTCCTTCGCACCCTCCACGAGGACGCCGAGCCCCGGACACTACACAGCGACCACATTCAGTAATCAAATCGCCATAGCCGCCCGGCCCCTACTGTCGGCGTACGGCCTGTAGCGCAGAGCTGCGTACGCCACCAAGGCATAGCGGCCATCGACCAGGGGATTCCGCGTGGTGGCGAAGGCGGTGGCAGGATGAGGCGCATGAGTAGCGCCAAGGATGGTGCAAGGGCTGAGGTCGAAGCGTCCGCACAGCTTGGCCTGCTGATCGCGCGCGCTGACCTCGGGTACGTGCGCGCGGCCATCGAAGGAGACGTCGTCGAACGAGGACTTGCCTTCCTTCAGCATGCTGTTTTGGTTGCATTCGAAGCACATGCCTTTTGCACGCGGCAGCTTGGAATTGCCATGCCGGATCTCCTATGGGATCCGGCGCTAGCGGCTGCATCACGTACAAGTGGTAAGTTCTTCGACGACAACCGCCGCGACATCGAGACGTTGGCGGGAGATATCCGCCGCCTCGCGGATGCAACACGGGCCTCCTTCCGAGAGGGGCGGCAACGCCGCCTGGCTCGACTCCTTGGCATTCATAATCCCGACCTCGCCGTGCTGAGCGTGCATCAGGTTCCGGTGGCGACCAGCATCAGCCTCGCTTTCCATGCTGGAACACAGGTCCCTGGACCCAACAATATCCAGGCGGCGGGAAAAGTCGTTCACGACCTCGCCGTGGGTGTCGGCCAAATGGCCGCGGTGCTCGGCCTCGCCGAGGTCAAGCACAGTTCGCCGGCAGGCGAGCTGGATTCGGCCTGGGTCTGGGGTGATGGAGACTCACAAGAATGCTATTTACAAGCGTTCTCAGGAACCGTACCCGAACGATATGTCCCACTCCTACTCCTGCTCCAGAACGCTGTCGCCACGGCCGCGGAGCGTCGCCACTTCGAACTGCTGCAACGATTGCCGGTTTGCGGCGTTCAAACACCGGCTCGTCGTCGCACATCATGCGGTGCGGTCACTCACGAAGCTCAACGAGACCCCATCTCTGAACAAAGCGATCCGCGCGCGAGCGGAGTCCCTTCTCGATGATCCCGGGCTAGCTGAGGTGCTCCGGTTGCGATCCCTTCGAAACGGGCTTGTACACTTGGGCCTTTCTGACGTTCCTTCAAAAGTATTCGCGGCGGATGATCCCGTTGACGGCGTCATCATGCACTACGCGTCTGGGCAGGGATATGCAGACATCGACGCCCTCGTCAACCGGGCTCTGGCCATCCTGAACGAGCAGCTGACTCAGTGGTTGTTGAAACCTCCGGATGGAGGTATCGGCTTCGCCGGACTGCTGCGGCAACCTCCGACTGCCTGAATCTCGTCGCTGGAACGCACGGAAATGCCGCGATCCGGGCGGCAGCTCGCGTTCACCGATTACTCATCGTGAGTAACGGACGTGCATCGCCGAAACGGCCGGCGTCGCAGCGGTCCGCCTAGCTGCCCCGCCCCGGCCTCTGCACATTTGCCATACCTGGTCTGCACTCGTGCTCGTACGTCGACACCTGCACCCCACGGGAATCGGCGCATTGCGTCTCCTCACCTTCGCGTCAACAACAGTGCTTGTGTCTCTGACCGCTCAGTTGGCAAAGAGCAGCTCAACGCACCGACGGGGCAGTGACCTGCGATTGTGAGGTCACGTAAGGAAGTGTGAGGTGCTGTCAGGCCCTTCCCCAACGTCATCGGCGCATCTCACTCCTACGGTCTGTCTCAGCAGCCGCCACAGCACCGCTGAGGAGACAGACCATGACGAAGGAGCCCAACACCAGAGCCATACGCATCGTCACCGTGGTCTTCGCCCTGGCGCCGCCCTTGCTGCTCTATCGCCTCCGCTGGCTCACCCTTCAGGTTCCGTCGGCAGCCCTGATGCGGGAATGGATACACGAGCCGCTGACCGCAGGCTTCCTTGCTGTACTCGGGCAAACCGGCCTTTGGCTGCTGTGGATCTTCGTCATGGCCGCCGTCACCGAGCACACCTACCGGTGGCTTGCGGCGCGAAGGCGTTGGCGATGCGACCTGCGCCTGCCCCGCCCTGTGCAGGCTTTCGCGGCAGCGATGTTGGGCTCGACGGCCGCTACCTCCGTCGCGCTTCCTGCCCTTGCTCAGGGACACACCGCGTCAGACTCTGACTCGGTTCCTGTGAAACCCCCCGAGGCCGGTGACCCCGCCCTCGGTCATGGCGTCCGGAGTCTGGAGTCAGCGATCTCCTTCACGGGCATGACAAGCCGATCAGATGCCACGACCGCATCCCGACAACCCGCCGCTCCCCCAGCCGGAATCGGGAAAAACACCAGAGACGTTTCCGCCGCTCGCGCTAGTCCGCACGAGTCCGTTCGAGTCGTCGACGGAGACACCCTGTGGGAACTTGCCGCGGAACACCTCGGTGCCGGGAACCGCTGGCCGGAGATCTACAAGCTCAACCGGAAACATCGGCAAGCTGATGGCCGCGCTCTCACCGACCCGAACATGATCCGCATCGGATGGAAGCTCACCCTGCCCACCCACCAAGCGGCTCCGACCCCCAGCCCACCCCGCAGCCACCATCCCGCCGCAGGCGCTCCCAATCCCACCGAACCCGAGGCGAAGCCCTCCTCCGCATCACTGCCTGCAACGCCGGAGCCACACCGGTCGTCTGCGCCGACGAGCACCACACCGAACACATCCAACGACCCGGGCGGAGCCGTACCCCCGGGTTCTGAAGCAGCTCGTGAACAGCCGGATCATTCTGCCGGGATCACCCTGCCCAGCCAGGGTTGGATCAGCCTCGGCCTGGCCGCCGCCATCGCCTCCACCGCGGCCGTGGCACGTCTGCAACGACGCCGTCGCGCTCGACTCACCTTTGCCCTGCCAGCAGTTGCCGTGGAGCCGCCGGCGCCATCGTCCCTTGCTCTGATCAACGCCGCCGCACGAGGCAAGCGCGGCGACCATGCCTCAGCTGCTGTTGGCATCGACACGAGCGGCGCAGAGATAGGCCTGTTCGGCCTGCCCGGTCCTGGCCTCGCCCTCAATGGTGACGGGGCCATCGCAGCGGCCCGCGCCATCCTCGCCGCTACCCTGACCACCGGCACGACCGACGACCCTGCCACCCGCCCCGTAGTGGTCACGACCGCCGAACTCCTCGCCCGGCTCCTGCCCGACGGCGCCTCTGTGGTCGGCTTGGATCCGGACGGCACCGCCTACGACGGCGAACGACTCATCGTCCTCGCCGACGACGACGCCGCCGTCACCCACGCCGAAGAAGAGGTGATCGGCCGCCGAAGGCTGCTGGACAGCTTGGACGTCGCCACCATCGCCGACCTCAACGCCCGCACCGATCACGCCGAGGCCCAGCCGCCGTACGTGCTGCTCATCGACTCGAGCGCTCGGTATGCCGCCCGAGTCGACGCCATCGCCGCCCACCGCGCGCCCCTGGACATGCACCCGGTCCTCCTCGGTCACCACGACGGCATGCCCACCATCCACGTCACCAGCGAGGGCATGCCCACCATCCACGTCACCAGCCAGGGCATCGTCACCGGCGACAGCCCGCAGCTGGCGGCCCGGCTGTCCACCCTCAGCGCGGACGACCTCGCCGCCGTCGTGGCCATGCTCACCGAAGCCCAGGCCCGAGCCGAGCCCGGCACCGACATAGACGACTCGCCCACCGAAGTTCCCCCGCCCGCGGCCCCCAATGAGGCGAGCAATACTGCACCGACGCAACCCGCCGACACGCTGACATTGGTCCGGCTGCGCGTCCTGGGCCCGGTCACCGTCTCCACCGAGGCAGGCCCAGTCTCGACCGGCATGCGCAGCGGCTCCTACACCGCGCTCGCCGTACTCGCCGCCCACCCCGCCGGACGCACCCTCGACCAACTCGCCGAAGACCTCTACCCCAACGCCAACCCGAGTGCCGCCGTCAAACGCGTCCGCACCGACATCACGACCGCCCGGCGAGTGCTGCGCACCGCGACCGGCCACGACGAGCGCATGTTCATCGTCTACGACCCCGCCACCAGCCGATACCACCTCGACGCCGACGCCATCACCGTCGACGTGTGGCAGATGCTCACCGCCATCCACGAGGCCGCCCACACCGACGACGACACGGCACGACTGGCCGCGCTGCGCCGCGCGACCGAGCTATACGCGGGCGACTTCGCCGAAGGCCACGACCACACCTGGGCCACCGACTACGCCACCAGCTACCGCCACCACATCCTCACCGCCTACGCCCGCATCGCCGAAATCCTCGAAACCGAGCACCCCGACCAAGCGATAGCCGCGCTCGAACGCGCCGCGGACCTCGACCCCATCAACGAGGAGCTGTACCAGCGGATCATGCGCATCCACGGACGCCAGCAACGGCCCGACGACGTGCGCCGCACCCTGCGCCGGCTAGAGCAACGCCTCGCCGACCTTGGCGACGCCGAACCGTCGCAGGCCACCCTCCGCGTCGCTGAACGCCAACTCCATCCCACCGCAGCCCTCACCGGAGCCCGACCGTGACCGAAACCCAGCTCCGACGGATGCAGTGGGCGGTACGAGCGACCCTGGTCCTCGGCGTAGCCGCGTCGGTCACCGCGAACATCCTGCACGCCCAACCCAACGCCATCTCCCAAGCCATCGCCGCCTGGCCGCCGCTTGCGCTGCTGATCACCGTCGAGCTGGTCACCCGGATACCCATAGCCCGGCGAGCGCTCGGTGTCCTACGGATCGCCGCCACCTCCACCATCGCCGCCATCGCCGCCTGGATCAGCTACCACCACATGATCGGAGTCGTCGCCCGCTACGGCGAGACCGGCACTGTTCCCTATCTACTGCCTCTATCGGTGGACGGGCTGATCATCGTCGCCTCGATCTCTCTCATCGAACTGGCTGCTCGCCTCCGAGAAGTCGAGGGCCCATCGACCTCAACACCGATCAAGACGCGACTCACGACAGACCCGACGGCCTGTCGGGCACCGGTGGAGCCAGCGGCCAGGGTCAGCGAGACCGATCCGGCGCTTCCAAATCTCCGACCCCAGCACCCACCGCTCCAGGCCGGGACGGCGCACTCCGAAATTTCCGTCACCGCAGCAAAGCTGCCGGCCGACCATAGGTCGGGCGAAAACGCGGACGATCATGGCCCCGACAGCGATCCTCGCGAAGACGATGACCCTAACGACGTCGACCGGGGCCTCGCTTCGGACCTGGTACCGCTGCTGTCCGCCGCCCGCATCGCTCGTGCCGAGCTGACCCGCGAAGGTCATACCGTCAGCCGCGATGCGCTTGCGCGACGGTTACGCCGCAACGGCCATTCCATCCGCAACAGCGGCGTATCCGAACTACTCGCCGCGCTGCGCCGTGAAGAGCGATCGGCATCCGGCACAGGGCCCACCACAGCGGTCTAAGGCGTGTTTCAGAAGTCGTGGTGGCCGGTGAAGGTCACGGCGTGGCGGTGATCGATAGCTGAAGAGGTCTCCG
>NZ_MUYZ01000082.1:0-22746 GCF_003013775.1 Micromonospora sp. MH33 | reverse complement strand
CTCGCCGTCCGTTACGAAGCCACCGTCACCATCGCCGCGATCAACCAATGGCTATGACCCTTACCAAACACGGCCTAAGCTTGTTCTTTAAGTGCGCGGGAGTGTGGATCTAACGGTGTTTCTGGCCTGACCCATCGGGCGTTGTGCCTGGTGAGGAGGGTGCCGTGATGACCGCGACACTGAACGACCAGACCGGACGCAGGAAGCGGCCCGAGCCGTCGGCAGAGGCGAAGGCCGCCGCCGAGCTGGTCCGTGCGGCGAAGGAACAGGGCCTGTCGTTGACCGGCCCGGACGGGCTGCTCAAGCCAGTGCTGACGCTGACGCAACTGGCCAGCAACAGCAGCCGGGTGTGGTCAACCGCCACCATCTGCACTGGCGATCATCGGCCGGTTCGCTCTCAGCGCCGTACCGTTCGCCTTGGCCGGCGGACCGCTGCTGGCCACCGCTCCCCTCGCCCCGCTGAAACGCCTGCTCGGGGCGCTTTTGCTCGCCGTCGTGGCATGTCAGCGACTCAACCGTTGCCAGTGAGTGCTTTGTGGCGCTCATGTGGCAGTTCTGCCTTGCGGCACAACGGTCCCGGTCTTACCTGCGCAGTGCGCGGGGCCGGGTTGACGTTTCACAGCCGGCGCTCCACAGGGGACTGATGCCGGTTCGATATCATGCTAATGCGCACAAGCCGCAGAAGCCGGAGCGGTCCGCACGCGGGACCGCCGGACGCGCGGCGGCCGCGACCGGATCCGGCGGATCACGGTCGGGGCCGCGGCGTCCACAGGGCAGCGTGGGCCAGGTGCGGTGGGCGGTCGGGTTGCCGGCGCCCGGCGCGGTGGTGGCCACCGTGGCGTTGGTCGCCTCCTGGGCCGGGTCAGCGAAAACATAGATCGCACCGAACCGCTGGCCGTGCGCAAACGGTCTTTGGATGGGGTGCGTCGGATTCCTTCAACGCTGCAGGTACATCAGTCGTCCCTGACCGTTCGTCACCGCCGTGCGGAGCAGGAACCGCGATGCCATCCAGGACAGGCCATCTGATTTCAATCTGTCGCATCGGCGGACGCCTCACCTTCGCGGTTGCATGACGCAGAACAGACCTGCTGGCCGACCCCCAGCTCGGCGAGCTCCACCTCGGCGGCCGACCGGCCGAGCCCCCGGTCACCACCGAACGGTCCCACCCCGCGCGGCGCCGCGCGGGCACGGGCACGGGCACGGGCACGGGCACGGGCACGTAAGCGATCACGTGCCCGACGGGACACGACGAAAGGCCGTACGCGTTGACCAGACCAGGACGAGCCGCCGCCCTCACCGCCGCTCTACTGACGGTGGGCCTGACGGCCGGTGCCGAAGTGCCACCCGTGCAGGCGGATCCCGACCGCCCCCGGGTGCACCCGGCCCTGCGACCGCACCTGGTCGCCTTCTACGACTTCGACCACCCCGTCGAGGGCGACCCCGCCCTCGAACGCGACCAGGGCCGCTCCGGCACCGAGATCGAGCTGATCAACGGCGGCGCTGCGATGCGCGTACCGGACCACGCGTACCCGGGCAGCGGCGACGCGCTGCAGACCCGGCAGATCAACCCGGCCACGGCCGGCAACGATGACTGGAAGGCCGGCACCTGGTCGGCCAGCGGCGTAGGCACCCTGCGGGCGTTCGCCGGGACCAGCGCGACCACCGTGCTGGGGTGGTTCAAGCGGGAGATGGACGGCCCGGCGCCCAACTCCAGCACCGCCAACCTCGACGACCGCTACCACGCGATCGGGCTGGCCGGGGTGCTGACCGGCGACTCCGACGGGCACGGCGTGCGGGCGCTGCTCGAACTCATCGACGTCCACGGCGAGTTGCGCCTGGTCACGTTCGGCCGGCGCCTCGACGGGGGCAACTCGCAGACGTTCGCCGCCGCCGAGGACTGGCGTACCTTGCTGCCCAAGGGCGAGCGGGTGCACCTCGCCGCCACCTTCGACTTCGCCACGGGCGCCATGGCGCTGTACCGCGACGGTCAGCCGGTGGCGGGCTTCTACACCCGCGACGACGACCCGTGGCGCGTGTCCGGGCCCGGCCCGCACGTCACCACCGCCTCCGACCCGCGCGGCATCAAGATCGGCGGGAGCTTCCCGCAGGACACCCGGGAGGCGAACCCTGCGACTGCCGGATGGACGGCCTGATGTTTCTCGACAGCGTCCTCTCCCCGGACGATGTCGCCAAGCAGTACCACCACATGGTTCGGTGACTATCCTCGGCACCGTCCCATCGAGAAGGAGAACCGCGTGAGCACACCGACGACCCGCCGGCCGGTGCTGGCGGCGGCCGGGCTCACGGCCGCAGCCCTCGTCCTGTCCACCCTGGTCGCCGTGTCCGCCGGGCCCGCCACCGACGCCGTCTACGATCCCGTCCCCGAGATGTCCGCCCAGTCCCGGCTCGGGCTGGTGCTGAGCGAGTACGCCAGTTTCCCGCGGTCGACGCCCACCCCGGCGCCGGTCGACCAGCGGCTCATGCGGACCGCCCGGATCAACACGATCATGGAGCTGCCCGACGGCTCCGGTCGCCGGGCCGTGCCCGACCTCAACGGCAACCTCTACCTGGTCAAGGACGGCGTGCCGCACGTCTACCTCGACGTGGCCGCGACCTTCGCGCCGCGGTTCTTCTCCGGCCGGGGCCTCGGCCAGGGCTTCGGCTACGTCACGTTCCACCCCAAGTTCCGCAGCAACGGCCGGTTCTACACCCTGCACACCGAGCAGGCGTCCGCGACCAGGAAGGTGCCCGACTACGCCCAGTCCGGCACCATCTACCACGGCGTCATCACCGAGTGGACGGCCTCCGACCCCGCCGCCGACACCTTCGCCGGCACCCATCGTGAGGTGCTGCGCATCGGGTTCGGCGGGCCGATCCACGGCGTCCAGGAAATCAACTTCAACCCCACGGCGAAGCCCGACGACGCCGACTACGGGCTGCTGTACCTGGCCGTCGGCGACGGCGGCCTGGGCGTGCGCAACGGCGACCCGCAGAACCTGGGCATGCCGCATGGCAAGCTGCTGCGCATCGACCCCCGCGGCACCGACTCCGCCAACGGGCGGTACGGCATCCCGCCGGCCAACCCGTTCGTCGGCCGGAACGGCGCGCTCGGCGAGATTTACGCCGTCGGCTTCCGCGACCCGCACCGGTTCAGCTGGGACTTGGCCACGGGCCGGATGTTCCTGGGCCACATCGGCGAGCACGCCGTCGAGGCGATCGACGAGGTGCGCGCCGGCGACAACTTCGGCTGGAGCGAGCGCGAGGGGTCGTACGTCTTCGACAAGGCGGCCACCAACCCCTGCGACAAGCTGCTGCCGCTGCCCGCCGACGATGAGCGGTACGGCTACACGTACCCCGTCGCGGCGTACGACCACGACCCGCCGCCCGGCTGGGACTGCACCTCGGACCTCGGCGTCGCGGTGGCCGGCGGCTTCGTCTACCGGGGGCACGACCTGCCCGCGCTGCGCGGCAAGTACGTCTTCGGCGACCTGGTCGACGGCCGCGTCCTCTACACCGAGGCGAACGAGATGCGCCGGGGCGCCGGCCTCGCCCCGATCCACCGGCTCGACCTGTTCGACGCCGCCGGCAACGCGGTGCGGATGCAGGACCTCTCCGGCCCCGGCGCGCCCGGCGACCCGACGCGGGTCGACCTGCGCTTCGGCACCGACGCCGCGGGCGAGCTGTACCTGCTGGCCAAGGCCAACGGGAAGGTCTGGAAGGTCACCGGCACCCGGTCTTTGCCGACGGCGACGTCTGCCACACCAAGCTACGCGCCGACGGCGGGGCGGCGGTCTGGGCCCCGGTGACGCCGGCGGTCAGCCCGCGGACAGCTCCGCCCGGGTCGGCGACTGGGCGCCGTTTTGGCACCGTACACGCCACCACGTTGATCATTTTGTTAGGACCTTTTACGGCACCACCCGTCTCGGGATGCTCACCACCGCGGTTTCCAGCCGCGACTCGCGCACGGTCGCCGTGCGATCGGCGCCGGGTGCGGTGCATAGGGCCAGCGTTCGCCCATCCGGTCCGCCGAGGTCGCAGGCGATCACCATTCGGTCGCTGCGGACTCGGCCCGCGCTCTGGCCGTCGAGCGTGACCCGTTCCGCGCTGTTGGTGAACGGGCTCGCCACCCAGACGCACCCTTCCTCGTCCATCGCCGAGATCCCGTCCGGCAGGAATCCGAGCGATGCCGTTCGCCTGCCGGCCAGCCGTCCGTCCCGCAGGTCGTACACGGACAGCCGCTGGCCGAGCGTTTCCGCGACGACCAGCTGCTCGCCGTCCGGGCTGACCGTGACGCCGTTGGGGAAGCGCAGGTCCGCCGCCACCTCGGCGACGGATCCGTCCGGGTCGACGCGGAACAGCTTCGCCGTGGGCACGTCCGCGGTGGCGAGCGCGCCCATGTCGCCCTTCGTCACCGCCTGTGAGTTCGCGGCCAGGAACGACTCGATGTCGACCCCCATCTCGCTGATGTAGGCCCGGCCGTCGCGATCGACCCACATGTCGTTGAGGTCGTGGGCCGCCAGCGCGGAGAGGTCGGCGTGCACGGTGAGCCCGTCCGGATCCAGCCGGAGGATCGCGCGGTCCGCCATGGAGACCACGAGCAGGCGCCCGTCCGGCAGCCAGCCGAGACCAGACGGACGCCCAGGCACCTCGGTCACCGTCCGGACGTTCCCCGCCACGTCCACGGCGTGTACGGCGAGACCGTCCATGTCTGACACCCAGATTTCACCGTCGTGCCACCGCGGGCCCTCCAGGAAGGTGAAACCTTGCTGGAGAACATCGGTTTCGGCCGATTGAGATCCGGTCATGTTCGTTCTCCGGTCGCGCTGCACAGGAAATGGTGGTCGTTGAAGTCGATGTTAACCGCCCGCACCCGCTTGCGGACGCGCCCTTCCCGGTTTCTCAGCGATCTTCACCGTCCGCCCGGCGAGTTCCCGCCCCGGACCCGACGGGCACGTCCGACCCCCATCCCCGGAAGTCCGCGAGGGCGTAGAAGCTGAGCGCACAGTCCAACTGTCGAACTATCTCCACTGCGGGCGCGAAACCGCCGGCGACGAGCTCCGCGAGGCGCCGCCGGGCGGAATCCGCCGCGGCGTGCATCTCACGAAGTACCCAATCCGGCGTCACGTCGTACATCAGGACGTTGTTCTGGCCGTGTTCGACGCGTTCCCAGGAATAGGTGGCGAGGTCGTTGGCCAAGCGGACGGCGACCACCAGGTCGTCCATGGCCGACACCAGCGTGTCCAGCTCGCCGAGCAACTCCGGAGCGGGCAGGGTGACCCAGCGGCCGAAGTTGGCCACCCAGACCAGGATGCTGTCCGCGTGGCTGAGGTACTCGCGCACGTCGGTGCCGACGGCTTGGCCTCCGGAGCGGGCCCGCCCGGTGACCCAGTCGTAGCGGACGCCCCGCAACGCCAGGTCGACCTTGGCAACCCAGAGGTCTGAGAGTCGAGGGTGGACGGAGAGGTCGTTCACTTCCCGCTGCCACGCGGCCAGTGCCACGAGGAGGGGGTGCACGCCGTCGTAACGCCCGGTGCGGACGATCTCCGCGCAGTGGCCGAGCAGTGCGTCCAGGTCGGCCTGGTCGGTGACTTCCCGCTCGACCTCGTCGTCCAGTGCGTAGGTCCACGCGTACATCCGCGTGGTGAGGCGCAGGTCGTCGGCACTCCGCCACGGGCTGATGGTCGCCGCGGTCATGGCCATCGCCTCCACCGGGGTGTCGGGCAGGGAAAACGCTGCAGTCCACCGGCGGAGGTCCGCTAGCATCCGCAGGGCGAGGAGCGTGATGGGCGTGCACTGCGCGGGGGAGGGGAGATCGTCGAACGGCGCGGTCGTCATGGGCCGACCCTCTCAGTGGTGCGGTGTCACAGTGCGGCCGGCACCCCGTCATCGTCGCGTCCGGACGGAGCAGTAGTTCAGTGCCCTGGCGTGGGAACACAGCACGTCGCCGACTCCGCACCACCAAAGCGACGGGAACCGTCCGTCCTGCGTTCGACGCGTCGGTAGTTCAACCCCACCAGCGGTTCGACCCTCCATTGCAATGGTGGTCTGTTGCGTGTAGAACGTGCAGAATAGGTCAGCCACAGGGAAAAGGACGAGGGGGCTGCAAGACCAGTGGACGTGTTGAGCGAGCTTGCGCGCCCGGAGGCGCTGGTGGACCCCTATCCGATTTTGGCTGAACTGCGCACTCACGACCCCGTTCATCTGACGTCAAACGACGTCTACCTGATCAGCCGTTACGTCGACGGCCGCACGGTCATGGAGAACTCCGCCCTTTTCCGGAACCCGGAACCGGACGAAGTAGCGCAACTCTTCCCCTCGGCACATCGACATCGGTCGCAACAGCTGCTCCTGAACTCGGTCGCACTGCGGAATCCTCCCGCGCACACGCGCCTGCGCCAGCCGGTGGCGCGGGCGTTCACGGCCAGCCGGATGGAGAGCCTGCGGCCCGGTGTCGAGCGCATCTGCGACCAGCTGCTCGCCCCGGTCGCCGAGCAGTATCTCGACGGCGAGGTGGTGGACCTCAACCGGACGCTAGCCGTTCCACTGCCGCTCGCTGTGTTCGGCGAACTCCTCGGGGTGCCCGCCGAGGACCGGGCCTGGCTGCAGAAGCTGGTGCCGTCCGCGCTCGCCGCGATGCGGCCCGACTCCAGTGAAGAGGAGTTGTGCACCGCTGACGAGGCGAACTCGGTCATCGAGAGGTATTTCCTCGACCTCGCCGAGCGCCGGCGCCGCGACCCCGGCGAGGACCTCGTGTCGCTGCTGGTCGCCGTGCACGACGACGAACCGGATGTGTTGTCCGCGGACGACCTGATGAGCATGTTGTGGGGGCTGTGGGCCGGTGGCCTGGCCACCACCACGACGGCAGTCGACTTCGGCGTGCTCGCCATGATCGACCAGCCCGGGGAGACCCGGTGGCTACGCGGAGGTCCGGCCGAGGCGCTGGCGTTCGTCGACGAACTGCTCCGCTACGAGGCACCGGCGATGAGCACCGCGATCAGCCGGTTCGCGCAGCGGGACGTCGAGCTGTCTGGGGTGCCGGTGCCGAAGGGCGCCGACGTCCGAGTGTTGTTCCCAGCATGCAACCGGGACCCCGACGCGTTCCCGTCGCCCGACACGTTCGACCCGTCCCGCAAGCACCTGCACCGCAACCACCTGACCTTCGGCCACGGTCTGCACTACTGCCTCGGTGCCGCGCTCGCCCGCATGGAGCTGGCCGCTGTCCTGCCGAAGGTTTTCTCCCAGCTGCCTGCCATGGTGCTCCACGAGCAGCCGACCTTCCACCAAGCGGTGCCGGTGCGGGTTTTCGCGAGCCTGCTCGTCTCGCGGGGGTGACCTCGCCGATCGGACAACCAACGCTACCGGAGCGGACATGACGCGATACTGGCGGTTGGACGTCGACCAGGACAGGTGCATCGGGTCGGGGCAGTGCACGGCCACTGCGCCCGGCTCCTTCGAACTGGACGACGACCGGTTGGCGCACCCCAGCGAAGCCCTTGTGGAGCCGTCGGAGGACGTCCGGTCGGCCGCTCACCTGTGCCCGGTCGCGGCGATCACCATCGACGAGGTGGCTGCGGAACACTGACGGCCCCGCCGCCGGGATTCCGGGATATAGGCCAAGCACGTGCTGGGCCAGCGGGTCGGCGTCCAGGCCAACGACACCCAGCCTCCTGGGGCTGCTCCAGCATGGCGATGGCCGGCTCGGGCTTGGCAGGCCAAGGCGACCTCACCTGGAATCCAGGCCTCGCGGAGCGTATTCTCGGTGGTCGTCAACTGGTCACGCCAGGGCCAGTTCGTAGCACTCGGGGACGTAGATGCGCTCGATTCCGCCCTGGACCGACTCTGTGAAGCAAGCCGCCGAAGATCTGTTAGCCGAGTTGGCGGCTGATGCCATGGGGCAGGTGTCTCCCTCGGTGTACGAGACAGCCAGGCTGGTGGCGACGGCCACGTGGTTGGACGGACATCCTGAGCGTGTGTGCTTCCTGCTGGACCAGCAGGGGAGCGACGGCAGCTGGGGGGCACCCGATGGCTACGGCCTGGTGCCGACCCTGAGCGCCGTGGAGGCTCTGTTGACCGAGCTCCGCCGTGCTCAGCGCCCGGCCGCTGACGCCGTCCAGTACGGGCTCCTGGTCGGCGCCGTCACCCGAGGGCTGGCCTGGTTGTCCGGATGGCTCGGCGAAGGCAGCAGGAATCCGTTCCCCGACACCATCGCGGCGGAGTTGATCGTTCCCTGGCTGATCGGGGACATCAACCGGCAGCTGGGGCGACTCGTCTCCGAGCCGCTGCCCGGGCTGGAGGCGTGGTCGGCTCATCCGCCGCTTCCCGTGCCGGCGGAGGCCGACGAAGGTGTGCTGGAAGGGATCCGCAGCTCGGTTCGGGCCGGTCATGTCCTGCCGGACAAGCTCTGGCACTCGCTGGAGGTCCTGGGGGTTGACGCGGCGGGCGCGTACAACGTTCGTCCGGTCAACGGCGCTGTGGGCGGTTCCCCGGCCGCCACCGTTGCATGGCAACGCACGCAAGGAGTTCCCGCCAGGACGGTCGACGACGTGCCCAGCTCGACCCGCTATCTGGAAGAGGTCCAGCGCAGGGGGCCCGGACCGGTGCCCGGGATCAGTCCCATCACCTCCTTCGAACGCGCCTGGACCATTTCGACGCTGGCGACAGGCCGGATGGACACGCCGATCCCCCGGGAACTGGTGGACAGCCTGCGGCAGGGACTCAGCGACGCCGGTGCCCCTGCCGCCCCAGGCCTTCCACCCGACTCTGACGACACTGCCGGAGTGCTCTACGCGCTGGCCAAGGCCGGTGACCAGCCTTCGCTGGACTGCCTGTGGGGTTACGAGGCGGACTCCTACTTCCGTTGCTTCATGGGCGAACGGACCCCGTCGACGAGTACCAACGCCCACATCCTCGAGACGCTGGCGGTTCTGAACACGGCGGACCGAACCCGTCGGCAGAACGCCGCGGAGAAGATCGCGGCATGGTTGCGCAAGAACCAGGAGCCAGATGGCAAGTGGTGGGACAAATGGCATGCCTCGCCCTACTACGCGACCGCGTGCTGCGCGCTTGCGCTGGACCGATCGGCCACCCTGGGCGTCAACGCCGTCGACGAGGTGGACGGCGCGGTGCGCTGGGTCCTGGACACCCAACGCGCTGACGGTTCCTGGGGACGCTGGGAGGGTACCGACGAAGAGACCTCATACGCCCTGCATGTCTTGCTGGCCACCCACACCTCCGGCGACAAGACCGCCCTGGCGCGCGCCGCCGCACGCGGCTGCGCCTTCCTGCTACGCCAGAGCGGTCCCGGCATCGACGACCAGGATGCGCATCTGCCGCCCCTGTGGCACGACAAGGACCTCTACGCCCCGGTAGCGGTGATCCGGGCGGCGCGGCTCGCGGCTCTCCACCTCGCCGCCACCGATCCTGATGTGATGGCCGCCCTTCCCGAAGACGTTCCGGCACCGGCCTGGGCGGCGGGAACGTGAACCGGGCCCAACGCCGCCTTTTCCTCGGTGGCTTGTCCTTTCTGGACTCCCTCGCCGCCGAACAGGCCGACGTGGTGGAGTTGTCGCCTCCACCCGAGCAGCGCCTGCTGGTGGGCAACCCCGAAGCGATCGGACAGATCTTCCGCGCCGACCGGCAGATGCACCTCGCCGGTTCCGACACCCTCCGCCCGCTGGTGGGAGACCGGTCCCTGCTGTTCGCCAACGGAACCCGGCACGCCGCCTACCGCCAGTCAATCGGCCCTGAGCTGCGCGGCAACGCGTTGCGGCGCTACCATTCCACCATCGCCGACACCACCCACGCCGCGATCAGAACCCTGGCCTCCGGGTCCGTGATCGAGCTGACCGAGTGGACTCGCAAGATCACCCTCAACGTCATCGGCAGCATCGTTCTCGGCCCCTGCGGTGAGGACCTGCTCCACCGGTTCAGCACCTGGGTGGACGGTGCGCTCGGCTCGGTACCCCGAACACTGCTCTACCGCTATCTTCGCACTCCAGTCGGACTGCCCACGCCATGGCGCACGTTCTTGCGACGACGTGAGGTCATCGACCGCGATGTGCTGCACCGCGCCCGCTCCGCAGACCGAGGCGGGACAGCGTCCGGCACACCGTGCGGAACTCTCGCCGGCTTGCTGACCAGCGGACGAGAGCCACTCGGCCGGCTCGACGACGACGAGTTGCGGGACCAGCTGGTGTCACTGCTGTTCGCAGGCCATGAGACCACCGCTTCCGCGACCGCCTGGACGCTGTTCTGGCTGGAGCGCCACCCGCAGGTCCTGGCCGACGTGCGAGAGGAGTTGGCGGCCACCACCAGCGAGGGCTCCAACGCCAAGGATGTTCCCCTGCTCGACGCCGTGTGTCGCGAGTCGCTGCGGCTCACCCCTCCGGCCACCCTGGCAGGCAACCGGGTGCTCACCGAGGACTGGGAACTGCTCGGCCGGCCGACAGCGGCCGGTACCCGGCTCACACCCAGCATCTATCTGGTCCACAGACGGCCCGATGTCCATCCCGATCCGCTGCGCTTCGACCCGGGCCGATTCCTCGGCACACGAATGCCAGCCCAGGACTACCTGCCATTCGGTGGCGGGCTGCGACGATGCCTCGGCGCCGACTTCGCCATGCTGGAACTGCGGATGATCGTCGCCGCGGTGCTGCGCAGCCTGGATCTGCGCTGCGTCGATCCCCGCCGGGGAGTTCCGCAGCTGCGCGGAGCGGCGATGGGACCCAAGCCGGGCCTGCGGATGGAGGTGCGGCATGTCCGGGCGCTGCCGACTTGAGTGGCTGGATCGGCTTTCCGTCGCTGCTCTACTTCCTCGGATTCGGAATGCTCGAACCACTGCGCACCGCCGTGACGGTCGTGCTGTTTCCCATGCTCCTGCTCGCCACCAAGCACACCCCATAGTGACCACAGTGGATACTCCGCAACCTCGGATGAGCTAGGAGATCGCACGATGCTATGAGTCCATGGCTTCGCTCGCACTCAAGTTGACCGACATCATCTCGGTTGCATTGGGCCGGCTTGATTGAGCTGGTGCGGGCCCGCTTCCCCGGGACGTGGGCCGAGGAGTGAGGCATGGTGGGTGTGGTCGCCCCGGCAGTCTGATCCGCGCCGGCGTGCCGGCTCCGGCCCAGCGACAGTCGGATCCCGTGGCGCTTGGCGGGGCGGGCGTCGTGCTGAGACGAGTCAAGCCCAGTCTGGCCGACGGCAGGGAGGTCGATGGTTGGGGGGAGTGGTGCGACAACTCCTTTACTCGGCCGGTTTATGCTTCAGGCGACCTGGGCGAACGTGCGTGAGCATGCCGCTGGGCCACCGGACTACTGGGGGTCAAGGGGTCGTCGGTTCGAATCCGTCCGTCCCGACAGCGAAAGGGTTTCCGCAGGTCAGCGACTTGCGGGAACCCTCTTCTCATTGCTTGGCATGGATTCCTGATCAGCGAGATGCTGGCCGTCTTCGAGGCGTCACAGGTGCTCGCCAAGGTCGGGGAGCATGACCGGATCACCGCCGAGGTGAGAAACCACCCGAAGGCCGGACACAGCCTCGACGTCCACGTTGCGGCCCTGCGCGGCAAGCTCGACGACGCCGGCCGATTCTCAGATCATCCTCAAGAAATCCCGCCCTGTCGGCCGCTGGCGACACGGCTGGCGTGTGCTGTCGCAATAGTGTCATCCCCCTGTTCTGGAGCTTCTATGAGAAACAGACGGACGACCATCTTCTCCGTCCTGCTCGGCGCGACCCTCGCGGCGACCGTTGCGCCCACGCCCCACGCGTCCGCGGCCAGCCTCGGCGAGGAGCGCTTCCAGCCGAGTGTCACCTACGACCTGTCGGTGACCGACGCCGAGCGCGACGCGATCCACGCTGAAGTCGAGGCGTTGGCTGGACGCGTCAGCAGCGCGCGGGCGGGGGACGGCACCTACGACCCGCTCACTCTGGTCGGGGCGATGCTGGACGGGTCGAGCTACGACTCCATCTCCCGAGGCGGCACGGCCGCAACGGCGTACCCCTTCCCGGTCAGCAACACCGAAGCGAACCAGAACGAGTACGACCGCAAGGTCGCCAAGCTCGCCTGGGTCGTCAAGCTGGCCACCGACCTGGGTTTCCCGGTGGTCGTCCAACGCCAACCCGACAAGTACGTCTACGCAGAGATCGGTGACCCGGACGCCCCGGAAATGGTGATGGCGTTGAGCCACCTCGACTCGCCGACGGCTTCCGTTTCGCCAGCCCAGCTGGCGCGCTGGCGGGACGCCGATGGCAACCTCGGCACTCCTGGTGCGTACCACTCGCCCTATGTCCAGGACGGCTGGGTCTACGGGGCGGGCATCCAGGACGACAGCGGCCCGACGCTGGCGACGCTGCTCGCGGCCAAGGCGCTGCTCGAGGCGGGGTTGCCCCTCGACCGACGCATCCGCATCGTCATGGGAATCTACGAAGACGGCGGTCCCGGCACGCCCTCGACGACGAACACCGCCACCTTCCAGTCCATCCCGTACAACTCGAACCCGAGCTTCTACGACAACTGGGCCTACAAGAACCTCAATCGGGAGGAGATCCCGATCGCGGCCTACACCTCCGACTCGCGGTTTCCGGTCATCGTCGGCAACTCCGGATCGGTGACCCCGTCGGTGTCGATGAGCTTGTCCGCGGACAGCACCAAGGCCTTCCGGCTGACGGCTGCCACAGCCGGCGTCACCCTGCGTGAAGGCGATCCGACGCTCAAGGACATCGCGTACGGCAGCACCACTCAGATCGCCTCGCGGGCAATCTTCACCCTCGACGTGGCGGGGGCCGGCTCCGCCGAGCGCGACCGATTCGTGTCCGCGATCACCGCTGCCGCGACCACGAAGGGTTGGCTCCCGGCTGCTCCCCGCACCACGCCCAAGGTGCAGACCACGATCACCGGCGATTCGCTCACGCTGGAGATCAACACCGATGTGGCGATGGAGATGCCGACCCCGCAGTACGGCAAAAATGCCGTCGTGTGGGGAATGTTCCTCCTCTCCAAGGGACTCGGCGCATTGGGAAGCACGGCCGCCGACATGCAATTGAAGAAGGCCGCCGACGGCATCACCGACCTGTTCTTCCGCGACGGTGTCGAAGGCGAAGCCTATATTGGCAAGTACATGGGCATCCCGGCGAGCCTGTTGCGCCACCCGAGCAACGGCACGCCGAACCTGACCTTTGCCCTCATGGGAGGCATCAATTCAGAGACCCCGACGAGCTTTTACCCGGACGCCTCCGGCAGCCTCAGCATGCCGATGTATGTGCGCAGCATGCACGTCACCGCGGCTGACTCCGGCCAGGCAACGGCGGCGGTCACAGCCGCCTTCCAGGCGAAGGGGTTCACCATCGGCAACCTTGGCTCGCCCGTCGGCGCCGGGTTGTACGTCACGCACGACAACCCCCTAACGGCTCTTCAGTTCGGGAGCTACCAAGCCTCGATCAACCGCAACCCGGAGGAGTTTGCGGATCCATATTCCCTCAGGGACGTGGTCTATCCGCAGGGCACGACCGGTGGCACCCTGGCCAGCAGCTTCCGCAACAAGATGACCGCCTTCGGCGCCGTCATGCCGGGTAACGAGCGCTGGTGGCACACGGCCAACGAGCGGATGAAGGTCGACTCGGCAGTGCAGATGACCAAGATCATGGCCGATGGCATGCTGGAGATGGCCCGGTACTCCGGGCCCGCCGGTGCCAAGTTCATGTGGGCAGGCATCCCGGGGCTGAACGCCGACCGGGCGGACCTCGACCTGCTCGACGTCACGATCGGAACCTACAAGGACGCGTCGGCCGCTGTCGGCACGAGCCAGTTGGGCACGCAGGCCCTGCTCGGCGCCACCTCGTTCAACATCCCGATGTGGAACGGGCGCGGCAACTCGACCCCGACGGCCTCGGCTTTCGCACTGGGGCACGCCCCGGGAGGGGTCTACCTGCCCCTGACCGACACCGAGTACCTGAACAGCACGTACGTGGCGCCGATGCGTCTGGAGTTCAAGGTGGAGCGCCCCGACTACATGTCGGACGCGGCTTGGGCGAAGTTCGTCGCCGGCGGCTACGGCGACTTCCGGTTCAACATTCTCGTCGGCGACGCGGTTGTGCCGCTGGCCGTTCCTGCGGGGCAGAGTGCGGACAAGTACTTCTCCTCGCGCATCTCGGCCAACAACCCCGACGCCATCTACCTGTCGGTCAACCTCGCGATCAGCGATGCACCGTACACGGGGGTGCAGGCCATCCTCGCGGATTCCAAGACGGACCTGTATAAGGTCAATCCGACGTACTTGGCCTCAAACCCGGATCCGTTCCCCGGGCGCGGGGCCATTGAACAACGGGGCTTCTTCCTGTTCGGTGATGGGCAGAAGAACGCGGAGTTTTCTTCACCCGACGCGGTCTACGTGACGGTCGCCAACGCGGTCATCGATGCGAAGCCGTCGGCGGTGGTGAAGAAACTGAAGGGCAACACGAACGAGTTGACCATCACGGTGAAGCAGACCCATATCGACGGCAGCGAATCTCCTGTGACGGCCGCGTTCACCATCGACAACAACGCTGCCGGCACTTACACCGTTGGCGATTACAAGGTATACGTCGAAACCAAGGGCAACACCCAGGTGCGGTCGATCTCCATCATGTGACGCGTGTGAACCGGGAATTCAGCGCGCGCACGAGAGGGCATGCGCGGTGGCAGGATGCCTCGACTCGGGGTAGCGGCCACCAGGGTGCGAGGCACATTGACAACGGAGTGGAGCCATTGCCATCGGTAGGGGTTCCACTCCGTTGGTCAGCCTCGACAGCCTTTGATGTGCCTGCCCTTGGTCGGCAGAAGGTCACGCGGGTGCTGACACCGATCCGGCCAGCTACTGTCCGCTGCCGCCTGAGCCGCTGCGCAACCGGACTTCGGCGCCATTCTGTTCGTAGCTCTGCTGCGACACCTGAACGAGCATCGCGTCGCGGTAAAAGTCCGGCAGCGTGACGGCGCCGCAGCTGACCATGGTGGCGCGCAGTTTCGCGACCGTACGGGCGATGTTGGGGTAGAGGCTGCCGGCATACGGCACGTAGCCGTCGACGCCTTCCTCGAACGGTAGCTCGGTCTCGCCCTGGTCGTAGCGGGCGACGTTCCGGGCCCGTTGGGAGCCTTCGCCCCAGTATTCCTTGAACAACTGCCCGTCGAGATTGACGAGGTTGGAGGGGCTCTCGTCGAACCGGGCGAAGTAGCGCCCGAGCATGATGAAGTCGGCGCCGAGGGCGAGGGCGATCGCCATGTGGTAGTCGGCGAGGAGACCGCCGTCGCAGCAGATCGGCACGTAGCTGCCGGTCTCGTCTGCGTAGCGGTCGCGTTCGGCGACCACGTCGATGAGCGCGGAGGCCTGCCCCCGGCCGATGCCCTTCTGGTCGCGGGTGATGCAGATCGACCCGCCGCCGATACCGACCTTGACGAAGGCGGCACCGGCATCGGCGAGGTACCGGAATCCGCGGCCGTCGACGACGTTCCCCGCGCCGACCGGGACAGCGCCGTTGAACTCACCGACGGCGTACTGCAACGTCTTCTGCTGCCAGACGGAGTAGCCGTCGGAGGAGTCGATGCACAGCACGTCCGCGCCGGCCTCGACGAGGGCCGGGATCCGGTCGCGGTAGTCGCGGGTGTTGATCCCTGCGCCGACCCGGAACCGCTTGTCGCCGTCGATGGACTCGTTGCGGAACTGTTTGTGCAGCTCGTAGTCGCGGCGCAGCACGATCGAGGCGAGGTGACCGTCGGCGGTGACGATCGGCAGCAGGTCGAGGCGGTGGTCCCAGATGAGGGTGTTCGCGTCGGACAGCGAGATCGTCGGTGGGGCGGTGACCAGACCGTTGCCCGGGCGCATCCGGGACTCGACCGTGTCGTTGAGGTCGTGACGTTGGGGATGGAAGTCGGCGGTGGAGATCAGGCCGATGAACAGGCCACTCGACGTGCCGTCGTCGGTGACGACCGCGACGTCGCGTTCGGCGGCCTTGAGCAGGCGGCTGACCTCGCCGAGCGTCGCGGAGGGCTTCGTGTTGATGTCGGAGTGCCGGAAGCCCGCCTTGTGGCGTTTCACCGCGCTGACGGACTCGGCCTGCGCCTCGACGGTCTGGTTCTGGTGGATGAAGCTCAGCCCGCCGGTCTGCGCGAGCGCGATGGCGAGGCGGGGCGAGGAGACCGCCTGCATGATCGCGCTGACGAGCGGTACGGCGATGCGCAGCGGCGAGGTCCCGCCGACCGGGTGCCGCACGACGGGGGCGGACAGGTCGACGTTGTCCGGGGTGCAGTCCTCGGTGGTGAGGTTCGGCACGAGCAGGTACTCGTTGAGGGTGCGGGAAACCTCGGGGAGGATCACGACCACGCGTTGCTCCTAAACACTCCGCCGCGGCGGGCTGGCTGGAATGCAAACGCACGCTACCAGCGCCGCGGCGGCCACCGCTGTCGGGCAAGGGGGGCAACGTCCTGTAATCGTCCCACTTCCGTGCGCGGTCGGGTCGTGTGATCCTGGCGGGATGCGGGTCGCCTCGATTCACACGTACCCGGTGAAGGGGTGCCGCCGGATGGACCGCGACACGGCGCGGGTCGAGCCGTGGGGCCTGGACGGCGACCGGCGCTGGCTGATCGTGGACGAACGCGGGCTCGGCCTGACCCAGCGCCAGCACCGGGAACTGGTGACGGTGCGGGCGGTGTCCCGGCCGGGCGGGCTGACCCTGGACGCGCCGGGGCTGGGCCCGCTCGATCTGGCCGAACCGACCGGCGGCGAGGCGGTCCAGGTCCGGGTGTTCCGGGGGCGGCCGCCCGCACCGGTACGCGCGGCCGGCCCCGAGGCGGACGACTGGCTCAACCGGCTGTTGGGGCGGACCGCCCGGCTGGTCTGGCTCGGCGACCCCGGACGCAACCTCGTTCCCTGGCCGGTTCCGGCCGGCTCCGGCGCCGAGCTGAGCTTCGCTGACGGCAGTCCGCTCCTGCTGGCCACCACCGCGTCGTTGGACGCGTTCAACGACTGGCTGCTGGAGTCGGGCAGCCCCGAGGGCCGCTGCCGATGATGCGGTTCCGCCCCAACGTGGTGGTCAGCGGTGCCGCGCCGTGGGCCGAGGGCGAGTGGGTCGGGCGGCGGATCAGGATCGGCGGGGCCGTGTTCCACGCCGTCGGCGAGTGTGGTCGCTGTCTGGTCGCGACGATCGACCAGGAGACCGGGGAGCGGGGGCGGGAGCCGCTGTGGATGCTCGCCGCACGGCGGAACGTCGGCCAGAAACTCCTCTTCGGTCTCCAGCCGACGGTGCGGGCCGAGCCGGGCGAAGGTCGTACGGTCAGCGTCGGCGACACCGTGGAGGTGCTGGACTGACCGGGGCAGTCCGCTCGGACGTGACCCTCGGGCTTGTCGTGGGAGAGAAGCACGTCGGACACTGGCACGCGTGGGGACGATGACGGCAGGGCCGGACGTGGTGGTGGTCGGTGGTGGGATCGTCGGGATGACGGCGGCCGTCACCCTGCAGCAGCGGGGCGCGCGGGTGACCGTGCTGACCGCCCACGACCCGGCGGACACGGTGTCCATGGTGGCCGCGGCGGTCTGGTACCCGAGCCACACGGACCAGGACCCGCGGGTGCTGCGCTGGGCGCGGCAGACGCACGCGGAACTGGGCCGCCAGGCGGCGGACGGCGTGCCGGGGGTGGTCGACCGGCCGACCCGGATGCTGCTGCGCCATCCGTACGCCGGCCCGCCGTGGTGGGCGGACGCGTGCGGGACCGTGGTGGCCGAGCCGCTGGCGTCCCCGTACACGGCGGTGCTGAGGTTCACCGCGCCGACGGTGGAGATGACGCCGTACCTGGCGTGGCTGCGCCAGCGGCTGGAGGCCGGCGGCGGGCGGGTGCTGCGCCACCGGGTGCGGCGGCTCGCCGAGGCGTTCGACATCGCCCCGACCGTCGTCAACGCCACCGGTCTGGCCGCCGGCCGGCTCGCCGCCGACCCGGCCGTGCACCCGGCACGCGGGCACGTGGTGCTGGTGGCGAACCCGGGCCTGACCGTGTCGGTGCGCGACGAGGACGACCCGGCCGGGATCACGTACGTGCACCCCCGCCGGCACGACGTGGTGCTGGGCGGCACGTACCAGCAAGGGGTGGGGCACACCGGGCCCGACCCGGACACGGCGGCGGCGATCCGGACCCTGTCCTGGGGGTGCGCCGCCGAGGTGGCGGACCTGGCCCTGGGCGGCTGACCGGGCGTGCCCGGCACGGCGGCGTCGTCAGGTTCGTTGCCAGCGGATCTCGCCGCCGACGACCGTCGTCATGACCTTGGTATGCAGCACGGCGTCCGGCGAGTCCCGGTAGGGGTCGGTGTCCACCGCGATGAAGTCGGCGAGTCTGCCGGGCGCGAGGACGCCCTTGCGGTCATCCTCGCTGGCGGCGCGGGCAGCGCCCAGGGTGTGGGCGCTGACGGCCTCGGCCATGCTCAGCCGCTGCTCAGGCTGCCAGCCACCGGCGGGGGTACCGCCGGGACGGGTACGGGTGACCGCGGCGTACAGCGCGGCGAAGGGGTCGGGGCTCTCGACGGGGGCGTCGGAGCCGAACGCCAGCAGGACGCCGGCGTCCAGCATCCCGCGCCAGGCGTAGGAGGCCAGATCGTGGCCGGCCAGCAGGGAGTCGACGAGATCGATGTCGCTGGTGCAGTGCACCGGCTGCATCGAGGCGACGATGCCCAGGCTGGCCATCCTGGCCAGGTCGGCGGGCCGCAGATGCTGCGCGTGCTCGATGCGGTGCCGCAGCCCCGGCGTACGGCCGACCGCCTCGTAGGCGTCGATGACCAGGTGGTTGGCGCGGTCGCCGATGGCATGCGTGGCCACCGCGATGCCGGCCCCCGCGGCCCGGGCGAACAGCCTGACCAGATCCTCGTACGGGGTGACGGCGATGCCCACGTTGCCCTGTTCGCCGGCGAAGGACCTGCTCATGTGGCAGGTGTGCGAGCCGAGCGCTCCATCGCTGAAGATCTTCACGGGCCCGGTACGGAACCAGTCGTCGCCCTGCCCGGTCCGGCGGCCCTCGGCGATGGCCGCCTCCAGGTGAGCCATCGGGATCGCCTTGTGGACGCGCAGCTTGAGCTCGCCGGCGTCGCGCAGGGCCAGGTAGGCGGCCCGGCAGTCCTCGCCGTCGATGTCGTGGACGCTGGTCAGGCCGACCGCGAGCAGTTCCTCCTGCCCGGCCTTCAGCAGCTCGCGCAGATCGGGGGAGACCATGAGGTCGTCCAGCGGGTGCGAGGCCGTCTCTCGGAGGATGCCGGTCGGCTCACCGCTGGCGTCCCTGACGATCTCGCCACCCACCGGGTCGGGAGTGCTCGCGTCGATACCGGCCAGCCGCAGTGCCGCGGAGTTGGCCCACACCGTGTGGCCGTCCACGCTGGGCAGCGCGACCGGTAGCTCGGGGCAGACCGAGTCCAGCGCGTACCTGTCCGGCTGCGCCGGCGGATCCCAGGCGTTGCTGTTCCACCGGCCGCCGAACAGCCAGGCGCCCGGCCGCAGCCGCGCCGCGTGGTCGGCCACCGTCGACAGGGCCTCGTCCAGGGAACGCACGCCGCGCAGGTCCACGGCGCCCAGGCTCTGCGCGTACTGCGCCGTGTGGATGTGGGCGTCGTAGAGCCCGGGAAGCACCGCGGCGCCCTCCAGGTCGATCAGCTCCGCACCCCGGCCCGCCGCCTCGCGTACCTGCGCCTCCCGGCCGACGGCCAGCAGGTGATCGCCGTCCACCGCCATGGCCGTGGCCAACGGGTTGCCGCTGTCTCCTGTGTGGATGGCGGCGTTGCGGTACACGCGGATGCTCATGTGACTCTCGCGATCTTCGAGGGGCGGTGGCTCCTCACAGTAGGAAGGGAGGACAGAAGAAGAAAGCGCGGCGGACCGGAAATGTGGCCGCAGGAGGTCCCGTTACGCCGACCTGACCAGACGAACCCACACCCGTTTGCCTCCGTCGGGGAGGTCCTCGACTCCCCACGCCTGGCTGAGGGCCTCGATGATCCTCAGGCCGCGGCCACCGTCGCCGTCCGGATCGCGGCGACGCGGAACGACCGCCGAGCCGTCCACCGCGCTGACGGTGACCTCATCGTCGCGGGCGTGGACGTGCAGGCTCAGGCAGCCGCCGCCGTGGCGCACCGCGTTGGAGACCAGCTCGTCGGCGACCAGCACCGCATCCGCCACATCCTCAAGGTCATCGAACCCCCACCCGACCAGGGCCGACCTCACGACCTGGCGGGCGGCAGCGAGGGCGTCGGGCCCGACCGGAAGATCCAGGTGCGCGCTCATCTCGTCCACCGGATCGTTCCCGTCTGTTCGATGCCAGTCGTTGCTGACGCATGCGACCGCTACCCTCACCCGGACCAGGCAAAACTTGTCGCACAGCAACCGCTGCACCGCTCGGCGAGCGTGGTCGCCGGTGTCATCGCCCGGCCGCGGGGAGCGGGTCCCGCACCGCCGGACGGCGGACGGCTGGTCAGGCCCCTCGCCGTGGAACAAGAGTGCCGTTTGTGCGCCGATTTGCCGGGAATGGGGCTGGCGGCAGTAGGCGAGAGGTGGTGGGGGCGTGAACATCGGCAGGCTCGGTGACGTGGCGGTGGGGACGGCCGGTGACATCGCCGGGGCTGTGGTCGATCCCAGAGCGGGATTCGGCCGGCTTCGCTCGGCCGTGACGCCCCGGTCGGTGGCGCTGTTGGCGGGCGGTCTGCTCCTCGGCTACCTCCTGTCGCGTCGCCGGCGCTGATCCGGCTGGGAACGAGGAGGACGACGTGCAGGAGATCGTGGGCGAGAGCCTGGCCCGACGACTGGTGGAGTGGGGCGTCGACACCGTGTTCGGGCTGCCCGGCGACGGCATCAACGGCCTGATGGAGGGCTTCCGCCGGCAGCGGGAGAAGCTGAAGTTCGTGCTGGTGCACCACGAGGAGGCGGCGGCCTTCATGGCCACCGGCTACGCCAAGGCCACCGGACGGCTCGGCGTGTGCGCCGCCACCTCCGGCCCCGGCGCCATCCACCTGCTCAACGGCCTGTACGACGCCAAGCTCGACCACGTGCCGGTGCTGGCGATCACCGGCATGCAGGAGACCTCCGTGCTGGGCTCGCACTACCAGCAGGAGGTGCACACCCCGCTGCTCTACCAGGACGTCGCGGACGCCTACAACCTGATGGTCACCAACCCGCAGCAGATGCCCGGGGTGCTGGACATCGCGATCCGACACGCCCTGGCCCGGCGCAGCGTGGCCCACCTGAGCTTCCCCAACGACGTGCAGGTCGCCCCGGCCGGGGAAGACCCGTACCGGCACGTCAGCCCCGGCGAGCCGCCGCGGAGCAGCCCCGTGGTGTCACAGCCGGCCGTGCCGGCCGAACAGCTCGACCTGGCGCGGGCCGCGGAGGTGCTCAACGCCGGGACCAAGGTCGCCATGCTGGTCGGCGTGGGCGCCCGACAGGCCCGGGACGAGGTCCTCGCGGTGGCGGAGGCGCTGGCCAGCCCCATCGTCAAGACCCTGCCCGGCAAGATGGTCGTTCCCGACGACCACCCGCTCACCACCGGCGGCCTCGGCCTGCTCGGCACCAGGCCGAGCGAGGAGCTGATGGAGGAGTGCGACACCCTGCTGATGGTCGGCACCTCCTTCCCGTACGGGAAGTACCTGCCGTCGCCGGGGCAGGCCCGGGTGGTGCAGATCGACATCGACGCCAGCCTGGTCGGTCTGCGGCTGCCGGTGGACGCCGCGGTCACCGCCGACGCCAGGGTCGCCCTCGGGCAGCTCCTGCCCCTGCTGCAGCGCCGCACCGATCGTTCCTTCCTGACCCGCTACCAGCGGGAGCGGGACGCCTGGCGCGCCGACATGACCAGCCTGGAGGACCCGCGGCGTTCCCCGATCGCGCCGCAGTACCTGATCAGCTGCGTTGACGCGGCGGCCACCTCGGACGCCATCCTCACCTGTGACTCCGGGACCATCGCCACCTGGTCGGCGCGGCACTGGACCATTCGCGGCGGGCGTGAGTTCTACCTGTCGGGCAACCTCGCCACGATGGCGCCCGGCCTGCCGTACGCGATCGCGATGCAGCACGCGTACCCGGGGCGGCAGGTGATCGCCTTCGTCGGTGACGGCGGGTTCGCCATGCTGATGGCGGAGTTCCTCACCGCGGTGCGGCACGGGTTGCCGATCAAGGTGATCGTCAACAACAACAACTCGTACGGGCAGATCCTCTGGGAGCAGATCGTCCTCGGCTACCCCGAGTACGCGGTACGCCACCGGCAGCCGGAGGCCGACTTCGCCGCCTGGGCCCGCGCCTGCGGCGGACACGGGGCGAAGGTCACCGACCCGAAGGACCTGCCCGGCGCGGTTCGCGAGGCCCTCGCGCACCCCGGTCCGGCGCTGGTCGACTGCGACGTCAACCCGAACGAGCCGCCGATGCCCGGCAAGATCAGGTACGACCAGGCCAAGCACTTCACCGAGGCGTTCCTGCGCGGCCAGCCGAACAAGATGGCCACCCTGGCCACCGTCGCCCGCGACAAGATCAACGAGCTGCGCTCATGAGTGAGGTCCTGCTCCCCGAACCGGTCCTGCGACCGCCCGAACCGGCCCAGGACATCGACCTGGCGGCGCTCGCCGCCGACCTGCGCGCCGAGGTGGACGGTGAGGTCCGCTTCGACGACGGCTCCCGCGCCGCGTACTCGACCGACGCCTCCAACTACCGGCAGATCCCGCTCGGCGTGGTGGTGCCCCGCACGGTGGAGGCGGCGGTGTCGGCCGT